>JAZROO010000061.1:0-8146 GCA_045648705.1 Eubacteriales bacterium
TACCTTCGGCTGTCATTATCTGGTGCGCCCCAACTTGCAAAGGGTAAATATTTTGGTTAATATGTTACTGTGGATCGGCTATTCGGTAAGCGTGTTGGATTTGGTAACGGCACTGACCGATGCCACCACCGCAGTGGTGGATACGGTGGCACTGTTGTGCTCGGCAATCAAAAGAAAAAATCAACGTTAAAATGCGAAAGCCCGACATCGAATTAATCGACGTCGGGTTTTCTTTTTGCATATTTTCCGGGGGTGGTGCCGAACAGCTCGGCAAATTTACCGATAAAATAACTTTCGTCGTGGTAGCCGCAGGCAAGGGCGGCGGCTTTTACGCTGGGACCTTGCTCCAAAAGACTTTTGGCATTGTTCAGGCGGATGAGTGAGAGAAATTCACCCACGGTCATATGGGTGCTTTTTTTAAAATCCGCCACGAGTTTGGCGCGGCTGATAAAATAGCGCTCAGCAAGGGCTTCCAGCGTGATATGCTTTTGATGGTTTTCGGCAAGATAGCGCAGTAGTTGATGGATATAGGTGGGGCCTTTGGGTGCCTGGTCTTTAAAATCGGCCCAAAAGGAAAGTTCGTAAAGTATCCACACCGTCATATATTCGGTTGCGCTCGGGTCGTTTAGCTGTCCAAGTCGGTCAAAGTAGGAGAGCAGAAGGTCGCTTTGCGCTTGGCTCAGGGCAATTACACTCATAGTGTCTTTTCTGAAAAAATCCGCTCTGTCGCGAAGCGGACTGTTTTTCACGGTATCATCACTGAAAAAGAGTTTATATCGGTCATAAACGTTTTCGTCGGTCGAGGCACCGCTGTGAATACTGTAACTCGGGAATATCACAACGGCAGGACTTTGGATTATAACGGAACTGTTGTTGCAATATGCCGTCATATTACCGCCGGCTAAAAAGAACAGTTCATTTTGATTGTGCATATGGCCTTTATTTAAAGGAGTAATGAAGGAAACGGAGTGCTGTACGCCTGATGCAGAATGGGCAAAAATAGACGTTTGTTTCATAAAAACACCACCTTTTATTAAGATATTAGCAAAAAGCCATATTTCTGTCAATAAAAAACAGACCATTTTCATACAAAAAAGCAGTATAATGATCTCATAATGGAGTATAGGGGGATTTTTTATGAATTTACCGCTGGATATCGAACAATTCTGGAAAGACGAAGAAACCGCGCACGACGAAAACTGTTTTTCGAAAAATGCCAAACAGGTGGCACTGGGAATTCGTATGGGCAACCACTGCGTTTTTTCGGAACTTGGAGAGGAAGGTCAGCCGTATGGCTTTACCGATCCTGACAGACAATATGAACTCAACTGCCGCTATAATGAAAAGGCAATTCAAATTGTAGGCAGACCGCTGCTGGAAGAAATCAAACCTGCGCCCAAGGAAGTTCGACACGCTTACACCATTCCGCAGTTTAAACAGATCGGTGAGGTGTTTGGCGGAGAGTATTATTATAACGGCAACTCCGTTTGGTTGCACAGCAATATTGATACTCCCGAAGCCTTGGCAAAACAGCTTGACAAGGTCAGTGCCATCACCAAAGACCCCGAGGCATTTCGTAAGTTGATTTTACCTGCCGATTGGGATGAAAAGTGCAAACTGGTGTATGAAACCTGCGGCAAGCGCCCCAATGTTTTCAAAAAGGTGCGCGGCCCTGTCACACTGGCAACTTCCATTTTCGGAGTAGAAAATCTTATTTACCTTTTTTATGATGATGAGGGTCTGTTTACCCACTTTGCCGACGTTATCGGTGATGTTTTGCTTAGTTATATTGACCTGTTTATAAAAGAATCGGGAAATGCACCCGACTGTCATCACGGTTTTACTTTTAACGATGACGACTGCAACCTCTTTACCCCCGAAATGTATGAAAAGTTCGGCTATCGGGTACTCAAGCGTGTCTTTGAGAAAACCGCGCCCAACCCCGAGGACTATCGTTATCAGCATTCTGATTCTGCAATGGCGCATCTGTTGCCGCTTTTGGCGGACTTTAATTTGACGGGATGCAACTTCGGACCCACCATTTCGGTGCAGGAAATCCGCAAACATATGCCCAACACTCGTATTGACGGGCAAATGGCACCCTTTACCTTTATGCGCAATAATGAAGAGCAGATTATTGCCGAAGTAAAACGTGACTGTGAGGCGGCAAAGGAAAACGACCTGCGCGGACTGAATTTCAAAACGGCAGGCTCTATCAATGACGGCTCACTTTTGACCAGTATGCGCGCTGTAATGGCGGCAATTCAGAACTACGGAAGATATTAAAAAGATGACACACCTCGTTCGAGGTGTGTCTTTTTTTATAGCACCCTTTGCTTACTTTGCACATATAATAGGCAGAGGTGAAAGTATGAGGCAGGCATCGTCGGCAGCGGTTTTGTGTTTGTATTCTTATCTGTGGGCGCAGGATTTGCCCACAACCCAAGCGCGATTTGCGGATATCGTCGGTCGTTTGCCCCAAAGTGACGAGCGTGTGCAGATTCTTCAAAATGCGGCTCTGCGCGATGAGGATTTGGCGCAAAGCCGCATCGGTGGCATCTACTATACACAGACGGGGGCGCAAGCATTTTTCTTTGTCAGTCCCACCGACAAGATAACACTTGTATATCGCGGCACGGGGCGCGGTGAGTGGGCGGATAACGGGCAGGGACTCTCGGGCCAAAAAACAGAGAACACATATGATTGTTTCGGGGTGCGCCACAGCGCACCTTACGCGACGACGCAACAGGCGCAGGCACTGGAACTGTTTTGCTCTTGGGCGCAGGCATATCATTGGAAAAACATAACGGTTGCAGGGCATTCCAAGGGCGGCAACAAGGCGCAGTTTGTAACACTTTGTTCGGATATTGTGGAAAAGTGTTACAGTTTTGATGGGCAGGGATTTTCACCCGAAACCATAGCGCAGTTTGAGGATTTTGAGCGCCGCCGCGATCGCATAACGAGCATTTCTGCGCAAAACGACTACGTAAACGTGCTCGGCGTTGCGGCGGCAAGGGAGCAAAACCGTTTGTTTTGCAAATCCAGTAAGAGTGGTTTGTCCGAGCATCGACTCGAAGCCATTTTGCAAGCTGACGGACAACTTAACGCGTTGTGTGAGCAAGGCGCTTTTTCTCAAAAATTGCAGAGCGCGAGTGCACGGGTGATGGCACTGCCGCCCCGACTTCGTCGGTATGCGACAACGGGGCTGATGAATCTCGTGCAGGAATACGTGGGCGCCGAGCCGGTCGGCGCGCATTTAGAAGACTTTATATAAAAAGCACCTCACATTGTGAGGTGCTTTTTAATTTTAGAATAGAATTATACGAGCGAATGTTCTTCTGCCTGCGAAGTGTAGAGCTGATAGTAAAGTCCTTTCTTTTCAAGGAGTTCAGCGTGGGTGCCTTGCTCTTTGATGGACTTATCGGCAATGTAGAGAATGCGGTCACAGTCGGCAATGGTGGACAAGCGGTGCGCAATGATAAACGAGGTGCGCCCTTTGAGTAGGTTGGCAATGCCTTGCTGTACCAGCTTTTCAGTTTCGGTATCAATGGAGGAGGTTGCCTCGTCGAGAATCAGAATTCTCGGATCGGAAAGCACCGTTCTTGCAAAGCAGATCAACTGGCGCTGACCGCCCGAAAGCGTCGAGCCCTTTTCGTTGACAACGGTGTCATATCCGTTTTCAAGTTCCATAATGAAATCATGGGCGCAAACGGTTTTGGCGGCGGCAATGATTTGCTCGTCGGTGGCGTCGAGTTTGCCGTAACGAATATTGTCGGCAATGGTGCCGGAAAAGATAAAACTGTCTTGCAACATAATGCCCATTTGGGAGCGAAGTGAGCGCAGAGTTACGTCGCGGATATCCTGACCGTCCAGTCGGATGTGACCGCCTTGAATATCGTAAAAACGGCACAGAATGTTCACTATGGTGCTTTTGCCTGCGCCCGTCGGTCCGACCAGTGCAATGCTCTCACCGGCAGTCACGTGGAGATTGATATGTTCCAGAACGGTAAACGAAGGGTCGTATCCGAAGGTAACGTCTTCGTAATCCACCGCGCCGCTGATGGGGGGCAGAACGGTAGCGTGGGGAGCGTCTTCAATTTCGACTTTTTCGTCCATCGTGTCAAAAATACGTTCCAGATAAGAACCGGTGTTGACCAGTGAATTGTAGATATTGGCAATGGACTGAATGGGACCCCAAAAGCGATTGGCATAGGCAGCCATTGCAATAATTACGCCGGCGGGGTACTGCTCGTTTGTGAAAAACAGTACAGCCATTAAATACAAAAAACAAACGACAAAGCGCATAATGTTTTCAATCAGAACCGGCATCATAAAGTTGATAGAAACGGCTTTCATAAAGGCGCGACGCAGTTTATCAAGCAAATCCTGATAAATGTTTTGGTTTACTTGTTCGCGGTTAAAAGCTTGTGTAATTTGCATACCGCTGATAGATTCACTGACGTAGGCGGTGGCGTTGGAGTTTTTGGCGCTCCAATCTCGCCATGCGCGGCGTTGGCGGCTTTTGGTGAGCACCAGATATAAAATTACAAAAGGAAGACCCGCCATAACACAAAGCGTCAGTTTCGGGCTGAGCATCAACATAAACGCTAGGATGAATACAATGCTCAAAAGTTGCACGACCATATTAATGAGTCCGTTGGAAAGAAAGTCGGCAACATTGTTAACGTAGTTGACAACGCGAATGAGTATTTTACCGCGGGGACGGCTGTCAAAATAATTAAAGGATAATTTTTGTATGTGCGAAAAAATATCGGTACGAATTTGGTGAATGATCTGATGACCTGCTTTGGAGGTAAAAATGGTTTGGAAAAAGGTGCACAACTCCGCCAAACAAGAGGTCAGAAAATAACACAGCGCAATCATTAAAACAGCGCGCACATTTTTGCTTGGGATATAGTTATCAATAATCAGTCGCGTGTAGGTGGGCCCGAGCAAACCAAAAACGGTAGCAAGAATGCTGAAGACAAGGGCGATCAGCAAAGCACTGATGTTTTTCTTGATATAGGGTTTACAACGAAGCAGATTTTTGATATTAAAAGGCGTTTCGAGTGATTCGTCAACGCTGTAGGTATTGCGTTTAGCCATGGTGCTCCACCTCCGTTTCCTGATGGGCAATGCGGTAGATACCGGCATAATATCCATCCTTTTCAAGTAACTGCTCGTGGGTGCCGCGCTCGGTGATGGCACCGTTTTGCAAAATAATGATTTCGTCGGCATCCTGCACGGAAGAAACGCGCTGGGCTACAATCAGTTTGGTGCGGTGGGTGATTTTGCGAAGCTCTTTGAGAATGGAAAGCTCGGTTTCCATATCGACGGCGGAGGTGGTATCGTCCAGAATAATCACCGAGGAATCCTTGGCAACGGCTCTGGCAAGTGCGATACGCTGACGCTGACCGCCCGACAGTCCGATGCCCTGTTCACCGATAATGGTGTCATATCCGTCGGAAAGTTTTTCGATAAAGTCGGCGGCTTGGGCGGTTTGGGCCATCTGCCGCACCATTTCTTCGGACATGGAGGGGTTGGAATAGGCAATGTTACTGTCAATGGTGTCAGAAAACAGAAAGACGCTTTGGGTGGCAATGGCAATCTCTCCGCGCAGACGTTGCAAATCAATGTTGCGAATGTCCACACCATCTACCAGAATGGCGCCTTCCGTTGGGTCGTAGAGACGAATCAGCATCGAAATCAAAATGGTTTTACCTGCACCCGTGGGACCCATGATGGCAACCGTCTGTCCTGCGCGGATTTTCAGATTAATGTGGTCAAGAATGCGGTGACCGCCAAGCTCCAGAGAAACGTCTTTAAATTCAATGGTATGGATTCTGCCGTGACGGGTTTTGAGTTGGCTGTGGTTTTCCACTTCGGGCTCGGTGGTATAAAGATGATAGATTTTTTGCGCGGAAACGAGCGTTTGTTGCGTGGTGCTGATAAGCGAAGTGATAACGCGCACCGGCTCTTGCAGGTTAAAGACAAAGGTGTTAAATACGGTAAGTGCACCCACCGTCATTTTTCCGTTGATAACAAAGATGGCGGCAAGGCACAGACCGAAAATCGACATCAGTCGGCTCAAAAGGTGCTGCGGAGTGGACAAAATGAGTCGCTTTTTAGCGTTGCCCACCGCAATGTCACGGTATTCACCACTGATTTTTTCAAGACGATCATTTTCATAATCTTCTCTGGCAAAGGCTTTGACAACGCGGTAAGCACCTAGATTTTCATTTACGTAGGAGTTCATATCGCTGAATTTTTCGCGCAAACGTTGATGCAGTGTGCGCGTACCGCGATAAATGACAACGCACATAACCGCAAAGATCGGTAGAAACGCCGTCAATATCAGTGTAAGGTGAATATTGTAATAGAACAACATCATTAAGGTGAATATGAACAGAGAAATGTAGCGAATCCAGTTATAGCTTTGGTTTTGAATCATATCCTCGATGATATGCACGTCAGAATTGAGGTTGGCAATCAGTTCTCCGCCCGGGGTACGGGCAAAAAAACCGGCATCCAGCGTTTGCAGTTTTTCATACAGTGTGCGGCGAATACGCGTGCCGCAAGTGGTGCCGATACGATGCAAAAGAATATGAACAAAATAGCGTAGAACCGTGGAAAAAAGCGAAATAAAAACCACACCCATAACATAGCGGACAAGCATTTCAGTCTTACCCGAACTTTCGGTAATGCCTAAAATGCGCTCCACCAAAGAGAGTGTGGTGTCTTGATATAAAACGTGGTCGACCAGATTGCCGATGATAATATTGGGCACTAAAACAATTAAACCAATACATGCTACCAGTATCAGCAGCACGCAAAATAAAGCGCGGTATCCGCGCATATGGGAGAAAATAAATCTTACGGCTTTCATAAGCAATAATTTACGGGCGCACGGTGTTTTGACAAAACACGACTCCTTCCCCGACAGCAGACGCCCCCAAAAGTGCGCATCGGAGAAACCCCTTTACCGAAAGCAGCCAAAAAGAGAACTGCTTTTTGCCGAGATCACATTGCAATCTCCCCCCATAAAAAGCCTTTTTCGCCTTCTATTATAATTATTTTTTTGCAAAAAGCAACCCTTTTTCAAAAATTAAAAAAATTATTTTTTCCCGGCTCATTCCAAACCGTATTTTTGATCGGAAAGGCGGTACTGAAGCGCCTCGGTAATGTGCTCGGGAAGAATGTTTTGCTCGCCTGCAAGGTCGGCAATGGTACGGGCAACTTTGAGTACGCGAGTGTATCCGCGTGCCGAGAGAGCCTGTGTTTCAAACTTCAGCTGCAAAATCCGTTCTCCTAGCGCATCGGGAGTGCAAAATTCTTTGATATCTTTGCTGTCCATATCCGCGTTTTTGGTGATGGGCAGATGGGCAAATCGCTTTTGTTGCAGTGTTCTTGCGGCATTGACGCGGGCGCGAATATCGGCAGAGCACTCGGCTTTTTGTTTGGAAGAAATATGCTTGAATTCGACGGCAGGTACGTCAATGTGCATATCAATACGGTCAAGGATGGGTCCACTGAGTCGTCTGTGGTAACGGGCAATGGCGGCAGGGGTGCAGGTACATTCTTTCTCGGGATGACCCAGATATCCACAGGGGCAGGGATTCATTGCCGCAAGTAAAATAAAATTGGCAGGGTAGGTCACCGAGCCGTTGGCACGGGAAACGGTAATTTCGTTATCCTCAAGCGGTTGGCGCAGAGCTTCCAACATTTTGGGCGGAAATTCGGGGAATTCATCCAAAAACAGCACACCGCCGTGCGCCAGAGAAATTTCTCCCGGTGTCATATGCATACCACCGCCGCACAGGGCAACGGGGGAGGCAGTGTGATGAGGGGAACGAAATGGGCGATAGGAAATCAGCTTGTGTTGTTCACCTTTGGTAGAAATAGAATATATTTCGGTGCTTTCCAGTGCTTCCTCGTAGGTCATATCGGGTAAAATGGTGGCAAAGCGTTTGGCAAGCATACTTTTGCCACTGCCGGGAGGGCCGATCAGCAAAATATTGTGACCGCCTGCCGCCGCAATTTCAAGAGCGCGGCGCGCCAAAGGCTGCCCCATCACTTCGCTGAAATCCGCACCGCCTTCCGTGGCGACAGGAGCAAAGGGGACTGGTTGGAGCGGCACAATGCGGTG
>JAZROO010000062.1:0-2503 GCA_045648705.1 Eubacteriales bacterium
CTATGCTGAAAATGATTTCAACTTCAAACCTATGGGAAACCTCATTAACAGTTTTGCCATTTGCCGTAAATACAGAAGTAATTTTCTATTCAACGTAGGCCCGAAGGCTGACGGCAGTTTGCGCACCATAGATAAAGCGGCGCTTGAAGTTTTAGGGCAGTGGGTCGCTTTAAATGATGAGGCACTGCACTTGCCTGAACCTACGGATATTGAAATTAAAGACAAACCCAATCAATTTGTTTTGCAAAGCGAAAACGCGTATTACTTGTTTATGGATGATTTGAGTGTACGCTCTTCTGCTCATGATTATAAAGACGTAAATATCAAAAGCATTTTTGAGCTGGACAAAAAAATCAAATCAGTCTGTTGGCTTGATAATGGACAAGAAGTTCCTTTTATACAAAAAGAAAATGAAGTAATCATCCAAGCCGAGCCGTGTTGCTATGGTGAAGATATGGTTGTCAGAATCGCAAAGATTATTGTTTAGTTTAAATGCGCCCCAAAACTTTGGGGCGCATTTTTTTGTAGGTATCAATAATTTCACCCTCAGTTGTCGAAACTAAAAAGACAGGAGGGATTTGAATGAAAAAGCGATTGCTATTTGCTAAAAATTGCTCTGTTATATTGCTTTTGATACTGCTTTTGTATATTGGTGTTATTGTTTTGGGATATCGTCGCAGTGACACTGTGGCGGTGGTCGGCAGTCGAAAAAAGACGATTCAGCTTTATTCACTGAAAGGCACGATTTATGATAAGGATCTTCGCCCGTTGACCAATAATGAGCGTTGCTATTATTTGTTGGTCGATCCGCGAGGCTTTTCAATGGAAAACGTAAAAAAACTGGTAGACTGTAGTGGTGAAAAAGAAACCTATTTGCGAGAAAAGCTTACCAAAGAAAGCGTTTTTTTGTTGCAAAGTGCAGAAAAACCGGAACAAATGAACGGTGTATATGTGTTTGAGGGGATTAAACGCTATAGTGGCGTTGCCACCCATCTGATCGGATACGTTGACAGCCAATTAAACGGTGTGACGGGACTGGAAAAGAGTTATGATAAGCAACTTGCCTTTTTTGGCGGAAGCAAAGAAATCACCTTTTTGGCTGATGCAAGGCGCAATCCCTTGATGGGTCTTGGAGTGACAATGGGGGGAGATGAGGGCTCGTATAAGGATGGGGTGATCACAACGCTTAATTTTCCATTGCAACAAGCCTTGGAACAAGCCATGGAAAAGTATATAGATAAAGGTGCGGCAGTCGTCTTGGATATTGATAGCGGAGAGATTCGCGCCATTGCTTCCGCGCCCCGATACGATGCAAACCACATTGATGCATATTTGCAAGGAGCAAGTGGGGAACTGATCAACCGTTCCCTTCGTGAGCAGACGGTCGGATCGGTGTTTAAGGTTGTTATTGCCGCGGCTGCCATCGAAGCAGGACTGGATGATTTTTCTATGAACTGCAGTGGCTCGGTGACGGTGGAAGACAGGGTTTTCGGTTGCCCGAAAGAAAACGGGCACGGGCAGATGGATCTTGAAAATGCGTTTGCGCAGTCTTGCAACGGATACTTTATTTCACTTGGACAGATGCTTGGCACAGACAAGGTGATGGAAATGGCAAGGCGGCTTGGGTTTGGAGAGAATATTGAGATTGCAGACGGGTTGTTTGCGTGGGCAGGTACTATGCCGAATGTGACGGGTCAATCTGCCAAACAACTTGCCAACATCAGTATCGGGCAGGGGGATTTGATGGCAACTCCACTGCAAATTGCGCGCTTGCTCGCTGTTTGCGGCAACGGGGGCTATTTGCTTTCACCCACTTGTTTTCAAGGCTTTTTGGTGGAAGGAAACGTGCAAGGGGAAAAGTGGGTGGATTACAAAACTAAGGTGCTGGCACCACAGGTTGCGGAAAAATTGCGTACTCTTTGCGTCTCTACCGTTCAAAACGGTACCGGCAAAGCCGCAATGCCAAATAAGGGCGGTGCGGGAGGCAAAACCTCCAGCGCACAAACGGGTGTGTTCCTTGCAGATGGCAGTGAGGTTTTAAACACCTATTTTGCAGGGTTTTACCCTGAAAAAGAGCCGCAATATGCCATAGCTGTTTTTGCGGAAGGCGGAAAATCGGGCGGTGCCACCTGCGCTCCTGTTTTTAAGGAGGTTTGCGATTTTATTGCCGAAAATGATTGACATATTATTTTATTATGTTTATAATATATTTGTTATGTATTGGTCTATTGTGACGAAAAAGGTCTGCTCCATACTTTTGGTAACAGAGAGGAAGCGCTATGGCTGAGAGCCTTCCCCAAAAAAGAGTGCAGATTGCCACTTTCCGAATAGACTCGCGGCCTGCGTTACAAGGCAAATTGAGAGGCACTTTGTGCAATCGGGGTGGTACCGCGGAGTTTTCCGTCCCCGTTTGTTTCAGGGGCTTTTTTTATTTATTTCTATGTTATGGAGGAAGTTTTGCAATGAAGTATATGGGACTTGGGGAAATCAGAGAAAAATATCT
>JAZROO010000063.1:0-3852 GCA_045648705.1 Eubacteriales bacterium
CGGCAAAAAGTATGCAAACGACTATGAGTATGTATTCTCCGCAGTGCTCAAGAGAATGGGTGAAGAGGTAGACACTATGAGCGTTTCTGCCGTTATCATTTCGGAAACAGGTGTGGAGATTGCAAGCGAAAGTTTGCCTTACACCGTACAGTAGGTGATAAAATGAAAAAATATTATCAAAAACCGCAGTCAGAATATGTTGTTCTGACGGCAAATGAGCCGATTACCGCTGACGACACCGAACTCGGTGTTGAGTCTAATCCTTTTCTGGCGGCGGTACTGGAAGACGAAGCTGCCGAGCAGTAATCCCAAAGTATAGCCCCAATTATATTCGCCAAAGGCGCAGGAATTTTCCTGCGCCTTTGGTCATTGTGTCAAAGAACTTTCTTTGACACAATGTGGGGTGTCAAAAAAGGAAGTTGCATTTCGTTGAGGCGGCCTCGTCGGCGTACGTGGGTACGGTAGAGAGCGCATCGACGGGAAACAGAGAAAAGCCTTGCGTTGCAAGGCTTCCTAAAACGAAATTTTTGTGTTTCTCTTGTTTATGCTAAAGTTAAAACTACACAATAGTAGGATTTGTTTTTCTTTATATTGTTGTTTCTCTGTGGTGAAACGACTTTTTTGACAGACTGCGAAGGCACAGGATTTTTCCTGTGCCTTTGGCGCTTTCTAATTGTAAACTTTTTATAAAAGACTTGATTTTTTGGGTTAAAAATGTTATGATTTTGTGTAGTTGTAACCAAATTGTAACTTTTAAGGGGTAATAGAAGCGTGGACGAACAAACCACTTTCAATAGAATATTACGCGCCCTTTGGATGTGTCTTAAGATCCTGTTAGTGCTGATTTACGGCTGCGGATTTTATGTGGAAAAGGTGATTTTTGCACTGTTCCGCTTAATACGTTGGATTGTAACAATCGGTTGGTTTCAAACCGTTTGCAACGTCGGTGAATGGGTGATTGCCACCGCTTTGCGCTTTGCAAAGTGGCTGGCGCATCTGGGACATTGGATTGCCAAAAGCTTTGTGCGCGACTTTTCCTGGTGGGCACCTGCCATCGGATTGGTTTGCTTTATTGCGGTGCTGATTGTCAGCAACTTTTTCTCGATTGCTCTGGAGGTCAGCATTAACGATAACGTTGTCGGCTATGTAAGCGACGAGCAGGAATATCATCTGATTTTAAATCAGGTAGAGGCAGATATTCAAACACAGCTTGACAAAAATGCGCAGGCAGACATGGCGGATATTGCCGTGGTGCCGGACAAAGAGGAGAGCGACAAACTGCAAAACGTCGTTGTCAATGCAACCGAGAATGAGGATGCAGACGACGAGGATGCCCAAAAGCAACCCACCCTTTCTTCCTTGAATCTGGAGGGGGAAAGTTATGCACTCACCACATCTGCTGAGTATTCTCTTTCATTGGTGCGCAAAGCCGAACTTGCTACCGAGGAGGATTTGTATACTGATGTCTACAATGCCGTCAGTGAACTTGTAGGCAAAAACTGGGGCTTATTTATCGACGGCGAACTCAAAGCCGCCAGTGAAGACAGATTGCTCTTTGACACTGTTTTGGAAGAAATCAAAGCGCCTTTTGAAACCAACGAAAAGAATTCCCGTATTGATTTTGTGGAAGACGTTGTGATCAGAAAAGGTATGTTTTCATCGGATATGATAAAGGATGAAGCATCTTTCCGCGCGATGTTTGAAACTGACAGTGACAATCCAGCTTACTATATTTGTCAAGACGGGGACTATTTGTCTACCATCGCCAAAAAGTTTGATATGACGACGGCGCAGTTGCAGGCACTCAATCCGAAAGTTAAGGAAACGGAAATTTATGAGGGCCTCAAACTCAATATTGCCGCACCTGACATTTATTTGCGCGTCAAAACGGTGAAAACCGAGGTTTATACCGAGCCGATCGATTTTGCGGTTAAACGCGAGAATGACAGTGATATGTACGTCGGCAACACCAAGGTAAAAACACAAGGCACCAAAGGTGTAAAAGAAATTACCGCTGAGGTAACGTATATTGACGGTAAGCGTGCCGGCAAACAGATCGTCGGCAGCCGTGTAATCAAAAAACCGGTGAATAAGGTAATTTTGGTTGGTACCAAAAAGAATTCTTACAGTTCGGGCGGCGGCTATGTGTCGGGCAACTTCTCACCGGGCAGCGGCAGTTCCTCCGGAACGCTCACAAATCCGCTTGCAGGCTCCTACGTTTCTTGCGGTTGGTATGGCTATTCCGGTCACCGCGCAGTTGACCTGTGTCTCCGTGGCGGCACACTCAATGCGCCCATTCGTGCGGCGGATGGCGGCACCGTTATCTTCTCGGGTTGGTCGGGCGGATACGGCAATATGATCAAGATTCAGCATTCCGGCGGTATGGTCACCGCATACGCGCATCTCAATTCCCGATTTGTGCAGGTGGGCGACAAGGTGTCCAAGGGGCAGACCATCGGCAGAGCAGGCTCTACCGGTAACTCCACCGGACCGCATCTGCATTTTGAGGTCATCATCAACGGCAACCGCGTTAACCCGATGAACTACCTGTAAAATATATTTATAAATAAAAACCTGCCGATTTTTCGGCAGGTTTTTAAATGAGCATTGCAATTTTTTTGATTATTTGCTAAAATATAAAAAAACGAAAAAGTGAGAGAGTAACAATGAGAAAAAGACAAATTGCTTGTTTATTGCTGATAATTGTTTTGCTTGTATGTGCAGGTTGCAACCGCGCTACGCACACGGGCTTTGTGCTTTATAAATCTTCTCCGCTCGGGCTTCGCATCGAATATCCGGATTCCTGGAGCAAACAGGTGGATCTTGAAAATCACAGCGTTGCATTTTTCAGCCCACAGGAAGGCTTTGGCGACACTTACAGAGAAAACCTTGCCATCTCCTATGAAGAATTGGCAGGTCAGGATTTTGAGGAACTCTTTGAACTGTACTACGATTCGTTGCCGTCGGTTTTTGCAGGATTTACCGAAGTGGAAAAAAGTGAAGTGTTGATTGATGAAAAGCCTGCTTACAAGCTGATTTTCTCATCGGAAAAGGACACAAAAGAGGAAAGCGCCAGTTTGAAACTGCTGCAATACGTGGTGCACAGTGGAGAGCGTATGTATTTCATTACCTACAGTGCCACCCCCGGTAACTACGATTATTTCGAGCCGTTTGTCGCCACCATGATGGAAACCTTTTCTTTTAACGTGTAAATAAAAAACGGAGTCTCCGCTCGGAGACTCCGTTTTTTATGTTGATAAAATTATTTTACGATGGTACCAACGGCATTTCTGGGCAGGCAAACAGCGTTTGCTTCGTCAGTATCAATATGCATAGCGGCAGCATAAGAGGGGCTGACGCGGCATACAACGTCTTGCAGAATGGCGCTTCTTTCGCTTTCGATCTTAACGCCGACAATCTCTTTGTCAACAACACCCAGACGCTCGGCATCTTCGGGAGTCAGATGAATGTGACGTTTGGCGGCAATAACGCCCTTGGTCAAAGTGACTTCACCCGCAGGACCTCTGAGGATAATGCCCTCTGTTCCGTCGATATCTCCGCTCTCACGGATGGCGGCGGCAACACCGAGGGTACGAGCGTCGGTCAGGGAAACCTCTACCTGTGTTTCAGGACGGCAGGGGCCGAGGATGGAAACACCGGGAATGGTCTTTTTGGGACCAACCAGATCAACTCTTTCTTCGCAGGCAAACTGGCCGGGTTGGCTCAAATCTTTTTTGGGGGTCAGCTCGTGGCCTTTGCCAAACAGAGTCTCAAGGTCTTCTTTAGTAACGTGAAGGTGACGGGCACTCATTTCAACAATGAAAGTCTTGTCCATTTTATTTCTCCTTTGAA
>JAZROO010000064.1:0-9229 GCA_045648705.1 Eubacteriales bacterium
GTCATGATGGAGTGGGGTTCGAGGGGGAGTTTGGTGCATACGTCTTGGTGGCGGATGATGACGGGCAGTTCTTTATCGTCGGTGTTCATTACCACCAAAACGATGCTGCCGTCGGGGTTTTTAAAGGCAAGGGTGTGCAAAGCCTCACAGTATTTGGTGCTTGCCACGCGTTTGGCACCGCGACTAACAAATTTTGAAAAGTGACCGATATAGTAGAATATCGGGGTAAAGATCAGCTTTTTGGTTTGATGGTCGAACAAAACGGGGGCGTAGCAGCCTTTGCTTCTGTCCTCCAAGATTGCGCCTGCGACGAAGGCAGTTTTGTCACTTCGGTTATGGAAGGGGCCGCCTTGTTCGCTTAAAAGCAAGTTCCAGTCGCAGAAAGCGGCGGTGAAGTTATTAAAGTCACCGCAGATTTCCTTGCCGTACAGTTCGGCAACGGTGGTGGCATCCTGATCGATGGGGCCGCAGATTTCAGAACTGATGAGGACTTTGCCGAACTTTTCGTGCACCAGACGCGGTCCCTCAAAGTGATCTCCCGTATACCAATGGTGGCCGACCGCCCAAACGCGCTTTTCGGCTTCTTTATAGGTAAAGGTCTTTTTGGCGCGGTCGTAAACGCGCTCTTTGTTGTGGTCCCAGATGATGATTTTAACGTCGGAAAGACCTGCTTTGTCAAGGGCAGGGGCAAGGTATTTTTCAACAAACTGACCCTCTTCCTCTCCCGAGTAGTTGCAACTCTCCCAAGGGGTTTTTGCCATCGGCTCGTTTTGCACGCTGATGGCGGAAATGGTGATACCCTCTGCCGCCATGGCTTTGATGTATTTAGCGTAGTACTTTGCCCAGACAGGCTTATACTCGTCCAGCAGTTTGCCGCCGCGGAAAGGCTTTTTCGTGTCTTTCATAAAAGCAGGGGGGCTCCAGGGGGAAGCAAACAGCATCAGCTCTTTGCCTGTGTATTGCAGAGCATCTTTGATGAAAGGAATGATATATTTTTTGTCGCGCTCGATGGAGAAGGTTTTGAGTTCCGTGTCGCCATCTTCGATATAGGTGTAAAGATCCAGTGAAAAGTCGCAGGAGTTGATGTGCGTTCTGCCGAAATTATAGCCAATGCCGTTTTCTTTGGAAAAATAGCTTTCCATAAACTCTTTTTTCTGCTCGTCGCTTAAAAGAGAATAGTTATATGCCGACGATTCGGTAAAGGCGCCGCCAAAACCGATGATGGATTGATACTCGCACTCGTCATAGACGTTGACAATGGAGGTTTCTGCAGTTTCAGGGGCGTTGCCGACCTCGACGGACTGCTCCTGATAATATAAATTTTGCGCAGGAATGGATTTAAAAATTTTCATACTCAGGCTCCTTTGATTTGTTATTTTAATGGTAACATACCCGATAAAAAAAGTAAATAACTTTAATTTTGCTGAAGATCTAAGAGAAATTGACGGGGCGTTTGTCCCAGATATTCTTTAAAGTTGCGGTTAAAACTGCGAATGGAGGTAAAGCCGCTTTCCAGTGCGCACTCAAGGATGCTCAGCTGAGTGTTTTCCAGCAGATAGCAAGCGTGGTCGATGCGGTACATATTGACGTAGGCAAGAAAAGAGAGTCCCACCGTGCGCTTAAAGTAGCGCGAAAGATAGGCATAGTCGTAGCGCAGAGCGCGGGCAAGTGATTTGAGGTTACACTCACCGCTAAAGTTACTTTCAATAAAAGCGAAAATGCGCTCCAAGAGTTTTTGCGAGTCACTCTGCCAGGGTTGGTAGTGGCGCTTTTCGTCAAAAAGGGCGCACAGGGCATACAAAAATCCTTTTTTGGCAAAGAGGGAGGCGTCATTGGCAAGGGCGCCAAGCGCTGCAGTAAGTGAGTCAGAGAGGGTCAGGGTCGGGTCACTCGGTTTGAGGTGCGTGACCTTTTTACTGTAAGCGCTGACAAGGCGCGGCGAAAAAATGCACAAAAGATGCCGGCTTTCTTTGGAGTGCAGTGTGTGCACCTGATGCGGAAAGATAAAAATGCTTTGCCCTGCGGATAAGGTATAATTTTTGTCGTCCAGTCCCACGGTCATCTGCCCCTTTGTGACGGTGATGAGTTCAAAGCAATGGTGCATATGGGCAGGGAAATTGAAATTCTGCCCACGCTCTAAGGCAAAGTAGTCCACCGTTGCAGGATGGGATAATTGATAAAACATAGCTAGCCTCCCAAAAAGACAAAGTTTGTCCATAAATCATATCATTTATGACGAGAAAAGTCAATAATACTGTATTACAATAAAATAAAGGAGGGCGCTTTATGAAATATTATATCGGTGCCGACATTGGCACTTCAGCGCTCAAGCTGATGCTGATAGACGAGGGGGACAACATTGTCCGCACCGCAAGTCGTGAGTATCCGCTGAGTTTTCCAAAACCGTCTTGGAGTGAGCAACAGCCGTCGGATTGGTGGACGGCATTTGTCGACGGGGTAAAGGAACTTGTCTCGGGGATTGACGGGGACAAGGTAGCCGGCATTGGTCTTGGCGGTCAGATGCACGGACTGGTGCTGCTTGATGAAAATGATCAGGTGCTCCGCCCTGCAATTTTGTGGAACGACGGGCGCACCGAGGCGCAAACCAAATATCTACGCGAAATCATCGGAGAGCAAAAATTGGTGGAATACACTGCCAACATTGCCTTTGCAGGTTTTACGGCTCCGAAAATCCTGTGGGTACAGCAAAACGAGCCTGAGATTTTTGCCAAAGTGAGCAAAATGATGCTTCCCAAGGACTACGTTAACTACCGATTGACCGGGGTGTGCGCTACCGACTATTCCGATGCTTCGGGTATGCTTTTGTTGGACGTTAAGAACAAACGTTGGTCCAAAGAAATGTTGGAAATTTGCTCCATCAGAGAGGAGCAGTTGCCGACGCTTTATGAAAGCGGCGCGGTGATCGGAACGCTGAACAAAGAAAGTGCCGCGCTTTTGGGACTTTCTGAAACGGTTAAAGTCGTCGCAGGAGCAGGGGACAATGCGGCCTCGGCGGTCGGGGTTGGTGCTGTGAGAGAGGGGATGTGCAACATCTCGCTTGGCACCTCGGGCACGATATTTATTCCCACCGAACAGTTTAAGGCACTCCAAAACCCTGCCATTCACAATTTCTGCCACGCCAGTGGGGGATATCATCTGATGGGGTGCATTTTGTCTGCCGCGTCTTGCAACAAGTGGTTTTGCGAAAACATTTTGAAGACAGACGCCTTTGCCGACGAGCAAACCCATATTGATGAGGCAAAACTCGGGGAAAACACCGTGATGTTTTTACCCTATCTGATGGGAGAGCGCTCCCCCATCAACGATACCGATGCCAGTGGCACTTTTATAGGGCTTCGTGCCGGCAGCAAACGCGAGGATATGCTCCTTGCGGTGCTGGAGGGCGTGGCATTTGCGCTGAGAGATAATTTCGAGCTTGTCCGTGCGGCAGGGGTCGACGTAAAAGAAAGTCTGCTGACGGGCGGCGGCGCCAAGTCACCGCTTTGGCAAAAGATTATTGCAAACGTGCTGAATATTCCCTTACTGTTGCCTGCGGCGCAAGAGGGGCCGTCGATGGGTGGCGCACTGCTTGCAAAAGCGGCATGTTCGGGTGAAAAGATAAGGGAAAACTTTGAAATTGTCGGCCGTGTGGAGCCGCAGGCGGAAATTGCGGCAAAATACGAGCAAAAATATCAGCAGTGGCGCACCGTTTATCCCGCACTCAAAGAAGTATATAAAAATTTAAAATAAGGAGAACAAAATGGAGTACTTTAAGAATATTGAAAAGATTTGCTATGAGGGTCCCGAAAGCAAAAATCCGATGGCATTTAAGTTTTACGACGCTGAAAAAATCGTGCTTGGCAAACCGATGAAGGAGCATCTGCCCTTTGCAATGGCTTGGTGGCACAATCTGTGCGCGGCAGGTAGCGATATGTTCGGCAGAGACACGGCAGACAAATCTTTCGGCACCGAAAAGGGCACCATGGAACACGCGCGTGCCAAGGTGGATGCAGGATTTGAGTTTATGCAAAAACTCGGAATTGAGTATTTTTGTTTTCACGACGTGGATTTGGTGCCCGAGGCAGACACTCTTGCCGAGACCAATCGCCGTTTGGACGAGATTACCGATTATATTTTAGAGAAAATGAAGGGTACGAACATCAAGTGTCTGTGGGGTACCGCCAATATGTTCTCCAACCCCCGTTTTATGAACGGCGCAGGCTCGACCAACAGTGCGGACGTTTTCTGCTTTGCGGCGGCGCAGGTGAAAAAGGCACTGGAACTGACAGTCAAGCTCGGCGGTCGCGGATATGTGTTCTGGGGTGGCAGAGAAGGATATGAAACACTTCTCAACACCGATGTGAAATTCGAGCAGGACAACATTGCCCGTCTGATGAAAATGGCGGTGGAGTACGGCAGAAGCATCGGCTTTGCCGGAGATTTTTACATTGAGCCCAAGCCCAAGGAGCCCATGAAGCATCAATATGATTTTGATGCCGCAACAGCGATTGGCTTTTTGCGCCAACACGGGCTTGATAAAGATTTCAAAATGAACATCGAGGCAAACCATGCCACACTGGCAGGGCACACCTTCCAGCACGAGTTGCGCATCTCTGCCATCAACGGTATGCTTGGTTCCATTGATGCCAACCAAGGTGATCTTCTGCTCGGATGGGATACCGACGAGTTCCCCTTTGACGTGTATGAAACCACCATGTGTATGTACGAGGTGCTCAAAGCGGGCGGACTGACCGGCGGCTTTAACTTTGATGCCAAAAACCGTCGTCCGAGTAACACCATCGAGGATATGTTCTACGGCTTTATTCTCGGTATGGATTCCTTTGCACTGGGTCTTTTAAAGGCGGCGGCGCTTTTGGAGGATGGCAGACTGGAGGAAAATCTCAAAGAGCGTTACAGTAGTTTCTCCGAGGGCATCGGCAAGAGCATTATTGACGGCAGCGCCGACCTTTGCAGCCTTGCCGCCTATGCCGAGGAAAAAGGAAACGTGAGTGTTGCCGGTGGCAAACAGGAACATCTGGAAAGCATTGTAAACCAAGTGTTGTTCAAATAGAAAGTAATCTATGAAGCGGCAAACAAAATAATATAAAAAGTGCCCGTCACGTTTGTGACGGGCACTTTTTGGTGAGGTTATTCCTCGAATTTATCGATTTCGATGTGTTTGGTTTCCCATTTCTGATATTTTACGGGCAACCAAATGCCGAAAATTCCAAAGGTGATGATGGTTAAAAATGTCCAGAGAATGTATTTGCCGAACAATTGTCCGCCGGTGCCGGTGAATTTAAGTCGGTAGCCGTTGACAACTGTGCTGGCATAGATCCAACGCTTTTTAAAACAATACATTGCAGGGTATGCAAAGCCAAGGGAAAGCGGTACGACCAGAGCGGTCAGTAGGTTGATGCCGATGAGTGCGATGGTTTTACCGTCAAAATAGGATTTTTTGGGTTGCGCTGTTTGTAAGTTCTCTTGTTGATTTACAACGGTGTTTTCCATTTTTCATTCTCCTTTTATTTTAATAGGGTCTTTCTGTTTTTATTGTAGCAAGTGCCGCCGTTTCTGTCAATACACAAAAATGCCCTGTCCCCAGCCGATCGGTTTGCCGTGCTCTATTCTTTCGGCATAGGCGCGGCGCAGAGAGGAGTTACGCGGCAGGGAGGTGGGGTTATTTGTAACCTCGCAGTCAAACAGGCGCCAGAGCTCTGAGTAGCCCTCGTAAGTGCCGCTGTTTACAATGGTAAAATCTTTGTAAAACGCGGTGATGTTACTGTTGGGGGATAAAACGGTGAGGATCCAAGGGTCGAGCAACCAAGAGGAGCAGAAAAAGACAATGGGTTTGCCCTCAAACTCTTTTGCAAAGAATTTGGCCGCTTTGGCATAGGATTTTTTTACTTCGCTGTGGTCAAGGGGCGTTTCCGAGCGCGGAATGTGTACGCCAAGGGCGCTCGTACCTTCCGGCAAAGTTATGCCGTTTACGGTGACGGGGGCTTTGAGTGCGGTTAGGTCAAACTGCAGTCGTCCCAGCGCAAAGCGCGTCATCTTAAAAAAGCCGGGAAACCACGTGCAAACAAAGGAGCCTACCTTGCCTTTGACCAAGCGGCATTCCTCCAGTTTGTACCGAAGGTCCATCATCGAGTCCCAAAAAATTTGCTCGTCAATGTCACGCGCTTGGTAACGTTTCAGTAACGTCTTTGCCAAGCAGAGAAACAGTAGCATCCCTGCGGTGTATTCGTGAATACCGAGTCCGTCACCGAGGGAGACGGTAGCATTTATCATTTCACCATAGGGGCAAAACTCATCCTCTTCATATTGCGCCAAAAGCGCTGAAAACTCTTTTTCAGTCTGCTCATTTTTTAAAATGCGCTCAAATGCATCAAAAAATACCGCCTTGGCGTTTTCGGGAAAGGTAAGTTTGTTCATAAAAAGAGCAAGCCACGATTGATAATCTTTCACATTGTCTCCTTTTTGGTCTGTGTGAACAGCTTGGTTGCTGTTTTGTCGTCGCAACAGCGGATGTGGAAGCTGATCACGTTTAATTTCATATTTTCAGTCCTCATACATTGTGCTTTGTTTTGCGGCGGTGGTTTGGGTGTCGCCCATAATCATATCATAGAGTGCATCGGCAAACAGTTGGTGCATCTCAATGGTGGGGTGGTTGATGCGGTTGGCAAGCAGCAGTGTAGTGTCCACACTTTCGGAAAGAGTTTTCCATTTTTGATAGCAGTCGCAGACCGGAACGCCCATTTCTGAAGCAAGACGGATTGCCGCCGTCACAAACGCATCCATTTTGCCGCTGTTTTGCAACTCGGCGGTTTTGGCAGCATAGGTGTGGTGGGCGGGGGTATCGTCAGCAACATAGGTGTTGAGCATATTGGGGGTCATAAAAATTGTGTCAAATCCGGCGGAAAGGCATTTCTCAAATATCTCGCCAAGCGGAAAAATATAGTCTTCCAAGGTGCCGTTGACATCGTTGAGCCCAAATGAGACAATTACAAGGTCGGGACGGTGGGGCAACACGTGCTTTTCAAGGCGCGGCAGTGCCCCCAGTGCGCGCGTGCCGCCGATGGAGGCATTAATGATGTTAACAGGTACGTAGTCCCGAAGCCTATTTAGTTTCTTTTTTAAAAGGTAGGGATAGGTGCTTTCGTAGTCGATATAATCAGTGATGGCACCGTGGGACACACTGTCTCCAAAGATAGCAATGTTGATGGGGCCGTGTTCGCTCAGACCTTGCATATCCATCATAATTTTCTCTTTGATTTTCATGTTTCTTTCCTTTCTGTCAACATTACTATGGGTGGAATTAAAATGATTTGTAACACGATGCCGGGGATGGCTTGGGTAAAGGCACCGGCCAAAAAGGCTTTAAAGGTAAAGCCGCCGAGCATAGAAAACATTGCCGTCCCCCACACCACTCTGCCGACAAGCATAGCGCCGAGCAGGGCAGGATAAATATAGGCTTTCTTAGGGGGCAACCGTTTGCAAAGAAACCCTGCGGTAAAGCCGTAGGCGGCAAGTTCCAGTGCCATGCAAATTGCCGTCGGAAAAAGAACGGGGGCACCCAGTGTGAAGGAGCGCAAAAGCGGCGCCGTAAAGCCGACGGCAAGTCCCCATTTCCAACCGCACAAAAACCCGCACAACAGCACCGGCAGGTGCATCGGGCAAAGCATATTGCCAAAGGCGGATAACTGCCCCGTTAAAAACGGGAGCACGTAGCAAAGTGTCAAAAACAGTGCCGATAAAACTATTTTAATCGTGTTGTTTTTCATTTTAGCGCCAAGGTGTTTCCTTTATCTGTAATTTCTGTAAAGTGTGGATGTTCGCCACCCTTGGTGTTGGGGTAGTGATAGGTTAAAAACAGCTTGTCTTTGTCCTCAAATATCATTCCGTGACCGCTGTCATCGGTCAGCAGAGGCGGCAAATGCGTGTATTCGGTGCCGATTTTGCCGTCTTTAAAACGAACGAGCAATTCCGCATACTTATTCTTGATAAAAGATGACCATATCATTAAAAGTTCGCCTGTTTTGCTACGGTAGAGAAACGGCCCGTCGGTAACGTAGTGGCCGGATGTTTTGTAAGGGTCAATCCATGCGCAAGAGGAGGCGCTGAAAAGAGTGGTTGGTTCTTCAATGCGCTTTTTCAGGTCATCAGACAGACGGGCATAGCAAATCGTGCCGTCCACAATTTGAGTGTGCTCGTGGCAAAAGACGATGTAGGGCACACCGTTTTCGACATACAGGGTGCCGTCCAGGCAGCACCAGTCGTGAGGAGTGAGCGCGCCGCTTGAGTGCGGGACAAAGGGCCCCAGCGGACTATCGGATTTTAATACGTGGGTGCCTTTGCCAAACTCCGTTTTGCCGAAAGTGATAAACATATAATATGCACCCTTATATTTATGCACCTCGGGCGCCCAATTAACACCGTCGCCTTTATCATACTGCACAGAGTTCAGGCACTCCACGGGGCTTGACCAGTTTTCAAGGTCGGTGGAAACATAAACGTCTACACCGCCCACGTCATATCCAAAGTTGGCGGCGCGGGTGCCGTACATATAAAAGGTGCCGTTTTCATTTAAAATAAATGGGTCGCGGATGTTGATTTGGTTTTCTTTCATAATCGTTTCCTCCATATGTTTCATTGGGAAAATCATACCATATATTTACATAAAAATCAACGACTTTCGTCACCGGAAGCCTTGCAGAGCATTCGTTTTAAAAAAAGACTTGACAAAGCAGCCTAAAATATGTATAATCTATAATGTTCCAAATATGGTGAACGCGTGATGCTGGTGTGGCTCAATGGCAGAGCAGCTGATTTGTAATCAGCAGGTTGATGGTTCGACTCCGTTCACCAGCTCCAAACGGGAGTGTTCCAGAGCGGCCAAATGGGGCAGACTGTAAATCTGTTGTCTACGACTTCGGTGGTTCGAATCCACCCGCTCCCACCAAATAGAAAACCGACCCAAACGGGTCGGTTTTTTATTTGGCGGGAGCGGACAGGGGAGGCGGACTCTGCCGATAGCACAACAAACCCGACCCCTTGTGTTCGATTAAAGCAAAACATTAAAAAAATGGCACCTGATTCCAAAAACGGAGTTAGGTGCTATTCTTTTACAAATTCAATTATATCGCCAACTTCACAGTCAAGCGCATAGCAAAGCGCATCAAGGGTTTTGGTGTTAATTGCTTCGCCCTTTTTCATTCGGTGCAGGGTG
>JAZROO010000065.1:0-37063 GCA_045648705.1 Eubacteriales bacterium
AAGAGGATTTCTTGGCAGAGGGCAAGGACGAAAAAACCGCATCAGGCCTTGCTGAGAAAAAGGCGATTGAGGATGCCCGTTTCGTTCTGCCCAATGCCTGCGCTACCAAGATGATCATGACCATGAATGCCAGAAGCCTTCTCAACTTCTTCCGTCTGCGTTGCTGTAACCGCGCTCAGTGGGAGATCAGAGAGCTGGCCACACAGATGTGCGCCTTGGTCAAGGCCCAGGCACCGACCCTCTTTCGCTATGCGGGCCCGCCCTGCGTGAAGGGTGCTTGCCCCGAGGGGAAGATGACCTGCGGCAAAATGAAAGAAATGAAAGAGAAGTTTTTGGGTGAATAATATGGGTAAAGTAATAGTACTGGAAGGACTGGACGGCAGCGGCAAAGGAACCCATGCCGGCATCCTTGCAAAAAAACTTGAACATGAGGGGTATGCTGTTAAAAAGATTACCTTTCCCGATTATAAGGAACGCTCCAGCGCACTGGTTAAAATGTATCTTGGCGGAGAGTTCGGTGGTAGTCCCAAGGACGTTGGCGCCTATGCGGCTTCTTCGTTTTATGCGGTAGACCGCTATGCAAGTTTTAAAAAATATTGGGAAAAATTCTATAATGACGGTGGCATTATCATTGCCGACCGCTACACCACTTCCAATGCCACACATCAAATGGGCAAACTGCCCGATGAGCAATGGAACAGCTATCTTGAGTGGCTGGAGGATTATGAATATAACAAGTTGGGTCTGCCGCGTCCTGACGTTACTTTGTATCTGGATATGGATCCCGATATTTCGCAAAAATTGATGACCCAACGCTATCACGGCAACGAGGATAAAAAGGATATTCACGAAAAGGATCTTTCCTATCTGCGTTTTTGCCGCAAAAGTGCTTTGTATGCGGCGGAGCATTGGGACTGGAAAATCGTGCATCTTTGCGATGAAAAACGCGCTTTCAGTATTGAAGAAAATGCCGCCAAGGTATTTGATTTGGTGAAAAAAGAGGTTTTGTAGTTGATGGATTTTCATAAAGTCACATCGTCAGACAAAGAGTGGATTGCCGCGGCACTGCGCGGTACGGGCAGAATGAACTGCGAGGAATGCTTTGCTAACCTTTATACTTGGGGCAATACCTTTGGTATGGAAGTGGCGGAGTTGGAGGGAACGCTGATTTGCCGTTTGGACAATATGTATTCCTTACCGATTGGCACGGGCCGCGATGCCGTTATTTGTAAAGCAAAAGAACTTTACCCTGATGGCAGATTTACGCTTTTTGGCTTGGAAGCAGAGGATTTTTCCTTTCTGGAACAACATTTCAGGCACATTCGCGCCGAATATGACCGTCGTTGGTCGGATTATGTGTATCTCAGAGAAAACCTTGAAAATTTGACGGGCAAGAAACTTGCCGCCAAGCGTAATCACATCAATGCTTTTGAAAAGACCTATCCCGAGTGGCATACCGAGCCCATCACCAAGGAAAATATAGGAGCAGTACTGGAGTTTCATAAACTTTGGTGCGATGCAAGAGAAATCGGGGAGAACTTGGAGGAGGAACTGGATGCCGCCAATCTGTTGCTTTCCGACTATTTTGAGCTTGGTCTGCAAGGCTTGGTGTTGTATGCAGGAGGGGACGTTGTTGCGTATTCCTTTGGTGAGCCGATTACCGAGGAAACCTACTGTGTCCATATTGAAAAGGCACTCTCCGACGTGCGCGGCGCGTATCCTTTGATTAACCGCGAATTTGTGCGCACCTATTGCAAGGACTATCTTTATGTAAATCGCGAAGATGATTCGGGAGAAGCGGGACTCAGAAAAGCCAAAATGTCCTACAATCCGTATCGCATCGTTCATAAATATCAAGCGGAAATGGAGAAATAAAATGAAAAAAGTGTTGCTGTTATTGGCAGACGGCTTTGAAGAGGTAGAGGCATTTACCCCCGTGGATATGTTGCGCCGCAGTGGCGTGGAAGTTGTGACAGTGGGTGTCGGCGGCAGGGAAGTCGTTGGCGCCAGAGGTGTGAGGGTCGTATCTGATATTGAGAGTAGTCAAGTAACAGATGAAGCCTTTGATATGCTGATTTTGCCGGGCGGTTATCCGGGATATGAAAATCTTGATCAAAGCGATTTTACTCATAAAATGATTGATGCCGCTATGCAAAGCGGAGCATATGTTGCCGCCATTTGCGGAGCACCGAGTATTTTGGGCAAAAGAGGGGATTTGCAGGGCAAAAAAGCGTGTGTATATCCCTCTATGGAGGAAACCTTACTTGGCGCCAAGGTGTGCTATGATAAGGTTTGTGTCGATGGAAATATCATCACCTCCCGTTCTGCCGCCACCGCAATGGACTTTGCGATGACTTTGGTGGAACTTCTTTGCGGCAAAGAGCAACGTAAGACCTTAGCGGCGCAAATTGTGTTGGAGTAAATATATGGCGAAGAATTATATTAAAAATCAAGTGATGCGCTTGTGTCTGGCAGTGTTTGTATTGCTGATGGTGCTGAACTTTTTGCAACATATGAACCTTTTGCCGCTGAGAAACTACGGCGTTGTGATCATCTATCTGCTGATTTTTCTGTTGCCGACGCTTATTTACGTGAAACGACGCGACAGAAAAACAAAAGAGATGCTCAGAGTACATAGATTATCCATAAAGTATATTCCCTTTACAGTTGTTATCAGCATTGCCATCTGCTTGATTTGCGGAGTGCTCAATGTGTTGGGGTATATGGTGTTCGGCTCTTTTGTCGCAGAACAACAACCCACCGCTATGTTTGATTTTTCAACGCAAAATCCATTGATGCTTGTTTTGACAATGGTGGTTTTGCCGGCGGTAACCGAGGAACTTTTGATGCGCGGTGTGGTGCTTGGCGAGTATGAACAATACGGAACGACCCGTGCCGTAATGCTCAGTGCATTAATTTTTGCACTGTTCCATGCCAATCCCGTGCACTTTGTTTCTTTATTGGTGGCAGGAATTTGTTACGGACTGTTGACACTGCTGTTTGATTCGGTATATCCTGCGCTGATAGCGCATTTGTTTAACAACAGTGCGGCATTGTTGCTGTTTTATAAAAAAGATTATGTTTCTTATATGCTGGAAGATCCGCTCTTTTTAATCTTTTTGTTGGTGGCGGTATTTGCGGTATTGGTGTTGGCACTCAAAATGTTGGAAAAAATCATAGCAGAGCGCGGCAACAAAGGGAAACTGCGAGTGCTTCGACGTCGTTCGGCGCACTCACCCTACAAAAGCGTTTGCTTTTGGTTGTTTGTCGGTGGATGTGTGGTAAAAATGGTGCTGACATATTTTTAAAAAAATTAAAACTGCGAGGTAATTACCTCGCAGTTTTCTTTATATATTTCTGCTTGCGCGCAGTTCGGTGGGGGGGTTGCGATAGATATCCTGACAGACCTGATTAAAAGAACGAATGCTTTGAAAACCACATTCGTAAGCAATAAAGGAAATATCAAGATCGGTGTCCTGTAACAGTAGGTATGCTTGTTGCGCTCGATATAGGTTGAGCATCTTCTTAAAAGACATATTAGTAAATTGATTAAATTTTCTGGAAAGATAGTGGTAGTTATATCCTTTTTGGTCGGCAATGTCGTGCAGGGAAATATTATCCTTGTAATGATCCGCGATATACTGAACGATTTCCATGCCTATATTTACTTGTTTGGATATGGAAACCAATTGTGCCGTTTCCAAAAATTCGCCACACAATAAATAAAGCATCCCTTTAATTTCAATACGTTTGGAGTAGGGGGTGATACGTAGCAAAACAATGTCTTGCGCTTTAAAAAGGCGCTTTAGCAATTGATGGGTAAAGAAAAGAGTTTGCTCACTTATTTCAAAAACAGGGTGGCGGGGAACAGAATTTTTGATCGACTGATGCACTGTTAAAATCAGATGCTCGTGAAATGTGATGCGACGAAGCACCGTGCCTTCGGGCACAGAAAAGCAATGCATTTGCAGTGGGCAGATAAAAATACCGCATCCTTCCTTACAGTGATAGTCAAAATTGTCGATAGTGCAATTTATTGCACCTTTTAAAACAATAAGAATTTCATAGCTTCTGTGGAAATGCTGAGGCTCTTCCGCTTCATTTTGATAGATACAGGTTGAAAAATCAAAGTCCGTTAAATTGATATTGGCAAATTTGTTCATTTTTTCTCCTTAACAAAAAAGTCAACTTCTTGCTATATAGTATATACTTTTTTTCTTGTTCGGTCAAGTTGTTTGTGATAATATGTTTATATAGAACTTTTATTTGAAAGGAAGTTTTTTATGAAGAGAACATTATCAATCATTCTTTGTTTGTTGATGTTGCTGCAAATGACGGTATTGGCTCTGCCTGTCGTTGCCGCAGAAACAAATTCGACATTATTGTATGAGGATTCTTTTGATTACAGTAGCTGGGGTCCTCTTTACGATGATACAAATCTATGGCAAACAGAGTATCAAACAAGCAAAACCGCTACTGACGATTACGGCGCTTACAATTGCGCTGATCCGACAGTTGAAAACGGCGTGTTAAAGCTCGGTCAGGGCGCAGGTCTGCGCATGAACTGGACCAAACTCCCCGGATTTTCTGAGTTTGATGCGAGCAAAACCTATACGATTACTTTTGACGTTAAGGTTACAACGTTTGGAACAGAAACCGATGGTTATCTTGGAGGCACACAAAATTCTCGCAGAGAGTTTTACTTTGCGCCCGGTGGCTATTATAACAGCATTATGTTTCAAAAACATAATGATGGTGGTATTCAAGCCGGTGCGGCAAACGTGTCCGGTTCTCAGCATAGTTATATCAACAAGGATATGTCGCTGTATAAATTAAACACGGTTTATTCCTGTACGTTTCAGTGGTCACCATCCAAAGGTCTTAAGTCAGGCGAGGGTTACGTTCTTGCCACTGTTAAAGAAGGGGATAAGGTGATCTCACAAGGTTACAGAAGTCTTACCGACTTAAGTAGTTATAATAAATATACTCGTTCTTTTGTATGGCGCTGTTGCGACGGTGCCTCTGAGGTGGATAATATTGTTTTCACCGACGGTACTACCACTTACGTGCAAAACTTTGATTCTATGGCTGCAAACAGTCTTTGGGGTGGGGAACTTTATCTTACTTCCGGTGCCCAAGACCCTGAACTCAACGGCGACGGCATTTTACATCTTAATGAGTATAATGGCGTTACGTTTAACTGGACGCAAGTTCCGGGTCTGCCGGAATACAGCACCTCCAACGTCTATACCTTTGAGTATGATGCCAAAATAACAGACGAAGGTGATGGCAGTATATGGACCAGCACCAACACAAGAACGCGCGCCCTTTACGTTGGTTTTGGCAGTTATTACGACTTGTTGCAAATTCCTTCAAAAGATAACAAGATTGAGACCGCAAGCACCAGTGTGCCTTGGAATGCAAAATATGTTGGTCAAAACTTGCATATCAAAATGATGTTAGCGGGAGATACGCTTACGACGATTATTACCGATCAGAATGGTAACGTTGTACTCAATGGTTACAGAACCAGTGCAAATTTCACCAACGTAACGGCAACAAGAATGCAGTCACTCGGACTGCGTTGTGAAGACGGTGCTGTGGAAATTGACAACTTTAAATTTAGTGTTGAAACTTCTGCACTCAAAGAAATCAGTACCATCCCGCTTACGATGGCAGAAAATCAACAAGCAATTTACACCTGTGACGTTGCCTATACCGACGCTGAAAAAACCATCTTTATGTTCGGCACCAAAAAGCTTTTTGCTTTAGAAGAAGGCGCCATAACGGTGGGTGGCAAGAAAATTCCCGGCACTTACGGAACAGGTACCTACAAACTTAAATTGTGGCTAAATCCTGTGCAGGAAATGATAATCGCTGAAGCCACCACCCCGAATGGTGAGGTTTCAAGACGAGGATGCTACAATTTGATTGACGGAGAAACCATTACGATTTCTTCCACCGAGAAGGCACCTATCAGTAATGATAGCCTTGTGTATGAAAATATCTCAGCAAATGATTATGAACTGACCCTTGAAGAGCCTCAATATACCGGATTTGATGCTAACGTATATAACCTTGTAACTTCCTTTGAAAATGCGGCAAGTGATCGCGCTTTTGCCTGGACTGCTCTTGCTTCTTATATCGGCAGTGAGTCTATGGCTGTTTGTTACAGAGAACAAGGTCAAACCGAGTGGACCGAGGTAGTAGCTGATAAAGAGACTGATAGTGTAGCGGCTGAGGATTACTTTAAATGCGATATCAGCGGTCTTAAAGCTGATACTACCTATGAATATAAGATTGGTAAACCATCCGCTGATGAGTGGAGCAAGGTTTGTTCCTTCAAGACTGCCAAAGAAAATATTGACGAATTTACCTTTGTTGCCGTAGGTGATACCCAAGGCATCACTTGGGGCGGAACGACGACCTCTGAGAAAGGCTTTATGTATGCTAAGGCAAGTATCGACGAGATGTTCAAAGACGTTGAGAACCCTGCCTTTATGCTTCACACAGGTGACATTGTTGAGACAGGCGGCAATACAAATCAGTGGAATATGTACTTCAAAGCGCTTGGTGAACACGGCGCAACAACTCCTCATTTTGCAACTTTGGGAAATCATGATGCACTGAGTGGCGGCATGAACTTTAAGCTTCATTTCAACCATCCCAACAATGGCGGTACCGCCGCACTGGATCAGGAAGAAATCGGAAAACTCACCGTTAGCAATTTGATTGAAAATGCTAAAAATGCTGACGAAAGCATCTATTCCTACGATTACGGCAATGCGCACTTTATCGTGCTCAACACCGGTATCTATAATCATGCTGAGGATAGATATCTTCTGGAAGCACAACGTCAGTGGCTTATAAACGACTTGGAGGCAAACAAGGATGCCAGGTGGACGGTAATGCTGTTCCATCAGGCAGTGTACCACAGAAGCGGCGGAAATTACGACAGAGACCAGCTGCGCGACGTAATTGAGGGATATGGAGTTGATTTGGTACTGCAGGGTCACTCTCATCTGGTTACCCGCACCTATCCGATGAAGGATGGACAGATTGTCACCAAAGAAAATCCGGATACAATTCAAAAGGGTGTCGGCACCATATATACTACCATTGGCTCCACTGCCCTCAATCACGATGGTGCAGGTGATGCTTCCAATGATGAAGAAATGTATCATATCGTAACACCCACAGCCACGCAACCTGCCTATACCTCCGTTACTGTTAACGATGAGAGCATTGTTGTTACCGTCAAGCAGGTCAACGGTATGGTAATTGACCGCTTTGAAATCAAGGCGCCCATTGAGGCAAAGATTGAAAACACTCCTTATGCAACGCTTGAAAAAGCACTTGCTGCGGCAAACCCGAACGATACGGTGAAACTTTGCAAAAATCTTGCAGAAAAAGACTTTTTATTAGTAAATTCCAATGTCACCCTTGACTTAAACGGTAATACGTTAACAGCTGACCACGTTGTCGGTCTGAAAGGCTCTGCTATTATTGATGGCAGTGACACAAGTAGCGGCAAACTGGTGGTAGCCAAAAACTGTGTGGCACTCGATAAGACTAACGGTGGATATTTGCCCGTATATGAAAACGGAGCATATAAGTTTACCACCATTGGTATGCGCCAAGTATTCAGCGGCAGCAAATATCTCTTCTCGCCGACCTTTGAAAGCTTTGTGCACGATGCACTGGCAGCAGGAATGGACAGCAGTGCCGTGAAGGTCGTTGTCAGAGTCAACTGGCAAGGCGAAACCTATAACGCCAAACAAGACTTTATTTACGTGGATAGCTTTGTAAAGAAAGTTGTCGAAAGTTACGGCAAGACCTATGCAAACGACTATGAATACGTATTCTCCGCCGCCCTTAAGAGAATGGGTGAAGAAGTAAGTACCATGAGCGTTTCCGCAGTCGTTATTTCCGACACCGGAGTTGAGGTCGCAAGTGAAGCTTTGCCTTACGTGGTAGGGTAGGTGATGTTATGAAAAAGTACTATCTCAAACCCCAGATCGAGTTTATTAACATCGGTATGGCGGAAGCTATCACCGCAGGTGACGACACCGAGCTCGGCGTTGAAAGCAATCCTTTTCTGGCGGCTGTGCTTGAGGACGAGGCTGCGCAGCAGTAACTCCAAAGTATAACCCCAATTAAAAAATACCGCAGACTTTGTCTGCGGTATTTGTTTTTATACAAACGATAAAGATGATGGTTTATGTAATATTATTTTTGCGGTATTGGGAAGGGGTGGTGCCGAACTGCTTTTTAAAAACACGATTAAAAGAACGAAGCGAAGCAAAACCCGCCTCCTCAGCACAGGCGAGGATGCTCAGTTGGCTGTATTCCAGCAAATAGCATACGCGATTCAGTCGGTGGAAGGTCACATATTCTTTAAAGGGGATGCCCACGTTCTTTTTGAATGACTGCGAAAGATAGTTAAAATGGTAATTCAGCGATTTAGACATATGTTCCAGCGTACAGTCGTCCATATAGTTTTCTTCAACGAACGTCAGCATTTTATTGGTTAGGCTCTTTGCTGCGACTTGGATGGGGATATATTCTCTACCGATGATAAAGGCATTGATGACCAGATAAAGAAAACCCTTGCGCGCATAATGCCGTTCGTTGCTTTTTATCTGTAAAAACATTTCCAAAACTAAGGGCGGCAGGGAAAAGACGTTGGACTTTGGGCGCAGATGCCGATGTTTTGTGTAATATGAAATGACATGCCACGGGGAGAAATTGCAGATGCGACAGGTGCAGATTCCCCTGAATGAGTGCAGTTGATAGTGAAAAATCAGTACGGACTTTCCTTTTGATAGGCGCACATTGGTTTGATCAATATTCACTGTCAGTTCCCCGTCCAGTACGGTTATCAACTCTAAGTCGGCGTGTATATGAAAGTGTTTGATTGGGTTAATAAGCGTCGCGACTTCGAATTGATGGCTTTTTTTAGAGACGATCTGATCATGTAACGACATAGTCTCCTCCGAAATAGAGAATTTTGTCTATAAATTATAGCAGTTTTAGCGAGAAATGTCAACTTCAAAGATATAAAATGAAATCAGAAAATATTCAAATTTTAGGAGTTGGTGTTATGAAACTGAATAAAAAACGAAGCATTAGTTTATTGACAGCACTTGTTTTGGTCATCAGCATGCTGACGGTAATGGTTTTTCCGGCAACCGCAATCGAAACCGAAGCAGACCCGTATGCACTGGTCACGGGAACTGTTAATGAAGATGGTACCATCACACCGGACAGTAATGTTACGTTCTTTTTTGCCAAACAACCGGCAGACGCAAGTGCGAACGGATTTGCTTACACTTATCCCGGTAATAACAAAACCTACTATCTTCATTGGGATAAGAATGCAAAAACCATGACTGCCAATGCGGTGGTTTCAGCTATTACGACACCCGGCAACAAATGGGCAACGGATACAACGGATTCTCAACCGCGCGACGTTGTTCTTGTGTTTGCACCGGGCACCTATAGCCATATGAATCTAAATAATACTTCAGATTTAAAAACTAAAGCGACAGACAGTGATCCCAAACCGGAAGAAATGGTAAATATTCATTTTCTCGGTGCCAAAGCAGGTGTTAGCCCTGTAAGTACCGATCGTAGTAGCAAAGACGCTGCGTTGCAAGTAAAAAACAGAACCAATGATGCTATAAATGAATCCATCATCGGTGGCTTGTGGCGTTTTCCGAGAAATGCAAACATTATCTATGATGGCTTTACCACTACAGGCACCGGTTCTCTGTTTACAATTAATGCTTCCGGTGTATTCAGCGATGTAATTGTTAAAAATCATTACACGACCGACCTTACAACTGCATATTATAATAGTTCCATCGTGTATATGAATAATGCTAACCAGGTCACCAAACTGCAGTATGAAGATTCATATTTTGATATGGAACTCACCGCGGTGACATCGACAAAATATGACGGTTTTGTTACCAATAAATTGCTCTTTGATAACTGCGTGTTTATAAATGCAAATAATACGTATACTTCACAAAAAATTGCGTGTAGCCCCTTTTATCTTTCTAAAGCAAATGAATACAAAGATTTTCTTGGCGAATATGCAACAAGCCCCAAATATCAGATCACAAATTCTGTGTTTGCCGATTGGGCAGATACCAGGGTATTCCAACTGGCTCTTGGCTTAAGATCGGTAGACTATGCCAAGGGGTCGATCAGATTTAATTTTAATGGCAACAAGGTTTTTGACTGTGGCAAGGTTGACGCCGCTTCACATATCATCTCTATAACCGGCGCTGATTCTCAGGCAAAAGTAGTAGACGTTAAAATGAACGTTATAGATAACCTCTTTAGCTTTTCAGACGTATTTGCCAAAGGGGAAACCGACGCTACTTATGCTATTTCTATAGGTACATTTGGCCTTGACGGTGTTTCCGGTTCAGAAATGGTGGTTAAAAACAATACAGTAACCATCCCTGCCGGCAGTGAAGATGTAAACGGCTTTATTAGTGGTACTGCATATGCCTGTCAAGATTGGGATGTTTCAGATAACGTATATCAAACGGACGACGGCGAATCTTTGGAAATCAAATATCCCTTTGAACACACCCTGGGTGAATTGATTATTGACAAACAGCCCACGGCAACTGAAAGCGGTGAGGGGCATTTCGTTTGCACCAAGTGCGGTGAAGAGGTCTTCTGTGCGATCGATCCCGGTGAAGCGCAAATTGATGACACTATATATACCACCTTGCAAGATGCACTGTCGGCGGCAAAAGCAGGGGATGCTGTTATGCTGAGAAGCGATGTGCAGCAAAGTGCTGTTATAGTTTGTCCCGACGTTACATTGGATCTGAACGGTTGCTCTTTAACAGCTGATTATGTTGTAGGTCTTAAAACTTCTGCAATTATTGATAGTAGTGTGGACAATACTGCTAAGTTGATTGTTGATAAAAAAGCCGCGGCAATGGATCAGTCCAACCAAGGATTTATTCCCGTTTATGATACCAACGGTTATATTTTCACCACCATCGGACTGACAGGCAGAGGTAAGTTTACCGCTGCGGATAAGTATGTTTTCTCTCCCGTATTTGAGAGCTTTGTGCACGATGCGCTTTATGCTGGTAAACAAAACAGTGGCATCGAAGTAATTGTTCGTTTGAAGTGGAAACGCGAAGGAAATTACGATGGCATTCAAGAGTTTATCTATCTTGATGACAAGGTGCAAAGCGTTATTGACAGTTATATTGCTGAATTGTCCGACTATGAACTTGCATTTAAGGCAGAGTTTTGCGGCAAAGAGGCGGAGAGTGATCCCAATATGGAGGTCAATGCCGTTATCAGAAGCGCTGCCGGTGTAGAAATCGACACTTCCTCTACTGTTTTTGATGAGGACAACATCGTATTTTCCTTTGGTGCGCTTTCTGATACTCACGTAAGACATCCGGACGCCTCTGTCGCGGAAGCAGAGAAATTCAGTCAAGCACTGGAACTGCTGAAGGAACAGGCGTTGATCAACGACAGTGACGGTCTGGATGCAATCACCATTGCAGGTGACCTGACAGATATGGGCAGAACAAACCAAGCTGATGTATTGGTTGATATTGTCAAAGATTCAGGAATAGATACGGCAATGTTGTCGCTCGGTAACCACGATATGTACACCATCGGCAGTACGACATATGACCCTGCTTTGCTTCCGTATTATGCAGAGACTCTGGGAGACATCTTTACCAAAAATGCAGTCGATATGTCTATGATGGATAAGGATGCTTATCACTGCGTAGTAGACGGCAATCACTTTATTATGCTTCGTCCCAACCCCGAGGACTTAAAGGGTAATCAAAACTATTTCCCCTTTGAGCAGGATGTTCTGGATTGGTTGGATGCGACCCTCAAAAAGATTACTGCGGCAGACCCCACCTCCTACGTTTTCCTGGTTACACACGTTCCGGCATATCAAACGGTTTATAAAACCCATCTTAATTGGAACAATTATGTTACTAAGAATTTAAGCTCGGTCATTGACAAATATCCGCAGGTTGTTATGTTCAGCGGCCATCTGCACAGCACATTGGTGGAAGAACGCTCCATTATGCAGACAAAGTTTACTTCGGTTGTCAGCGGTGCCACAAATTCTACCGGTCAAAGATGGGACGGCACCGAAGAAGTAGAGAATATCAAATCAAAACGCGGCAGTATCCTTTTGGTGCAGATTGATGGCAACGGAAACTTGCGTTTGACTCGTATGTTCATACATGACGGTTCCATGATTAAGGAGCCTTGGGAGGTTTCGCATCCGACTGCTGATAATGCACATCTTGTAAAATACAGCAAAGCAACAAGAGAGGCTGCTAATGTTGGGCCGACACTCAGCGGTCAATTAAATGCGGTGGCAACGACAACCGCAACAGAAACCGGCTTTACGGCTACCGTTGATTTGTCCTTTGCCGCAGGTGAGGATGATGATTTTGTTCATCATTATCAAATTACTGCCACCAATCTGACCACGGGTGAAGCCAAAGTCTTTAACCGAGGCAGCGATTTCGCGGCATTTAGTGATTCTTCAATGATGTTAAACGAAGTGGCATATTCTATTTCTTTAACCTGTACTGAAGCGGCTGAATATAGTATTGAAGTGGTAGCGATAGACTCTTGGGATGTAATAAGCGATAAGATCAGTTGTAATATTACCGTTGAGCCTCCGCAAGCCTAACGGGAAATATTATCCCAAGTAACACAAGGTAAAATAAAAACAAAAAGACGCCCAGGCCGTTCTGCGGTTTTTTTATAAAACTATATTAATAATTGATCAGTCTGAGTTCAAAGTATGCTTGGGGATGAGCGCAAACAGGGCAACTTTCGGGAGCAGAGATGCTGTCCACAATGTGTCCGCAGTTGCGGCAGATCCAAACGACTTTGCTGTCTTTCTTGAAAACAGTGCCGTTTTCAATGTTTTCTACGAGCTTGAGGTATCTTTCCTCGTGCTCTTTTTCGATAGCGCCAACACCTTCAAAAAGCTTGGCAATATCTTCAAAACCTTCCTCGTGGGCTTCTTTTGCCATTCTGGCATACATATCGGTCCATTCTTCGTTTTCACCTGCGGCGGCGGCTTTCAGATTGTCCACAGTAGAGCCAACGCCGTTGTTGAGGAGTTTAAACCAAAGTTTAGCGTGTTCCTTTTCATTGTCGGCAGTTGCCTGGAAGATTGCGGCAATTTGCTCATAGCCTTCTTTTTTTGCTTTGGAAGCAAAGTAGGTATATTTATTTCTTGCCATGCTTTCGCCGGCAAAAGCTTCCATCAGATTTTTTTCGGTTTTGGTACCTTTCAGATTCATGGTCGTTTCTCCTTTATTATGTTAAATTTGATTTGTACAATGGTCGCATAAACCAATGAGTGTCAGTATGTGATTTTCGGTTTGGCATCCTTCGGGACAAATACTGTCAAAATCTGCACTGTAGGGGACGTCAATGTCAACAATACGGTGGCAGTTTCTGCACAAAAAGTGATAGTGGGGTTTTGTCGTAAAGTCATAGTGGTCGGGGCCTTCGGGCATATGCAGTCGCGCAAGTTCCCCTTGCTCTGCCAAAAGATTTAAGTTGCGGTAGATGGTGGCAAAACTGATGTGCGGATGTTTTTGATGAATCTTTTCATATACTTCTTCGGCGGTGGGGTGCGCATAATTTTCATTCATAACTTCGCGCACCAACTCGCGCTGTAAAGTGTTACGTACCTGACTCATTTTATCCCTCCTTTGATTTATTTTATTTCTTTGAGTATAGTATAGCAAAAATGAAATTATTTGTCAATAGGAATTGTTATCAATTAGTAAATATTTCATAAAAGAAATAACCACCCTTAAATAAGGGTGGTTATTTTGCGAGAGATGATTCTTACAGCTGCTCTAAGTAGTTAAACATATCTTGAATACGATTGAGTTCGTTGGGTTGATTTTTCTTAAGCCAAAGCTCACTGTATTTGGAAAGCCATGCTTTTGTGTCGGTGATGGGGTCAATATCATAACCGATCAGTTTGGCGGTCAAATCAGACATTACGCACAATCCTTCCGCCGCTACCATCATTTCCTCAATGAAGGGGCTGGGAGGCTCTTTTTCGAGCTTTTTGCGCAGCGCCATATATCCATCTTGTACGGCAGGCATATTGTAAGCCGTTACACCGCGGTGGGTGATGGGCTGAGCGGTGAGCGATTGGTGATAGGAGAGGGTAAAAGCATTCCAACCGATCAAAGCGTGCAATGCGTTGAGTTCGTATAACAATTCTACAAAGTGGTCGTTGTGGTAGCAAAGCTCGTTGATGGCGGCTTCAAAATTTTCATCGGCAGGAGTGTCTACCGACCAGGATTTCTCTGCACCCCAAATCATACCGTACATAGAAAGTTCAAGAGAGCAGGGATTGGCGTAGTCACCCCAGTTGGTATTGAGAACACCAAGGGCACCATGGCGCTTACCGTATTTTGCCATTTTTTCAATGTTGCGACGGGCAATGCCGGGGTTTTCGCAAAGACGGCTCCAGGTGGTTGTGCCGGGGCAGACAATCTGCGGCAGACCCATCTCTGCAAATTTGATGACTTTTTCTTCTTTGGCAGCAACATTATATTGCCAGGTCAAGATAGTGGTATCTTTGGGCAATTCTTCGATAAATTCGGGATGCTCTAAAAGAACGTCCGACCACATCATGATTTTCTTGCCCATGCCCTTGAGGTGAGCAATAATCTGTTTTACAAAATCGATATACAGTCTGCCCGTGTCATAGCCTTCACCGTAGTTTTTCAAATCAAAGGTTTCGTCACAGCAGATGTTGAAAACATCGGTGGTGAAGTTGGGAGCATACTGGTCAATCAAGCTCTTTACAATCTCGATACTTTCGGGATGCAAGGGGTCAATGGTATGGTGTGCCATGCGGTGATGCCAGGCATGTTTGTCAAGTTCACCTTTGTTAACGCGCAGATGGGCATACTTTTCTTGATTGAGCAGTTCAAACAGATGTCCAAAGGTGGAAAGAGAGGGCTCGAAGCTTATAAATCTCTCTGCACAATAGGCATCCAATTCCTTCAGGTCAGCGGCGGTCAGATAACCGGTCTTTTCAATAATGTCTTTATATTCTTCAAACTCATAAGTGTGCTCAACATACAACTGCAAAACATTGAGCTTGTAGTAAGCCATATCGTCAATGAGCTTTTTCATCGTTTCCATCGTGGGAATCTTGCCGCGGGTTACGTCGTGATAAAAACCACGGTAAGCAAAATCGGGAGCATCTTTAATATAAAGGTTTGGAACATCTTTTTGAGAAAGGATCTGACGCAGTGTCTGAATCGCATAAAATGCGCCTGCAGGGCCGTCGGCGACGATAGAAATGTCCTCGTTTAAGGTCAGTTCATATCCGTCTCCCTCGGTGCCGATTTCAAAGCGTACGGTAGCGCCTGCTTCATCGTAGGGCAGGGCTTGAAGAGCGGTAAGCAAACGACTGTCCAGTCCCTCTGAAGTGTAACAAACGGTTGTTTTTTCAAATTTTCCGCCAAGTTCTTTAAGGGTTTTAACAGCGGGAATCAAATGCAGCATTTTCAGTTCCTCCTTGATTTTACATTTGTATCTCAATTATATATAATCATATTGGAAAAGTAAATATAAAAAGCGATTTTTGCGCTGAATAAAACACAAAAATCGCTTTTTAAAACTTACTTTGTTTGACTTTATCTATAAGCGTTAGAGCAATAAACAATGATTGCATAGTGATCACTGGGGCAGTAGCGCTCATTTCGTTTGTCAGGATCGGGTTTTGCTTCACCTTTAGGCTCGTAGGTCTCGTTGCATCTTTGATATTTAAAGCAATCCTGAATATCACCGTTGACATATACGTGGTCATAGAAGGAAGAGGCATTGGTATTTAAAGAAATTTCGTTGGAAGAAATAAATTGGGCGGCGGCTAAAGATAATAGCGCATTGGTGGTGGGGTCGGCGTTATAGTCACCGGTAGCATAGAGTGCCATATCGTTGCGGCAGTTTTTCTTCCAGAAATTGAAAAGTTCTTTTGCCTGTACAGAACGTAATTTATCTGATTCATCCCATTGGGGAACGCCGTTGCTTATGAAGGTGGGCGGCAAATGGGTGTTGGTCATCAAAATTTCAATATTTTCTTTTTTATCAAAGAGCTTGACCCATTGATAATGTGCGTTTGGTGCATTGGAATAACACATTGCACCGTAATCCTTAAGCTCAAAACGATCTTTCTTCCAAAAAATCAACAAATGCGATCCGTTGTGGTCGACGGTGACTTTGCTTTGGGCCTTGTCTACAGAATCATATAAGCAACTGACATCGTATCCTTTTTTTCCAAGTTCTGTCACAAGATATGTGTGCATATCCCAACCGGTACTGCTGGTCTTGGAAACCTCTTGCATACCCAATAAATCAGGATTGTTTTTAACAATAGTGTCTAAAATCCAAGGGGCGCGCACCTGCGGGTCGGCAAAGGAGGTGCCGGGGTTTCTGTCTATCATAGCATTAAAGGACATACAGGAGGTCGTCCAATCAACAGACTCTTCGTTATTTTCGGGAGTTTCTTGCGAGGGTTGTTCAGGAGTCTGTTCAGGGGATTGCTCGGGAGTCTGTTCAGGGGATTGCTCAGGAGTCGGGTTGGGAGTGGGGGATGAGGGTTGTTCGGGAGTTTGTTCCGAAGGATTTTCAGGGGATTGCTCAGGTGTTTGTTGCTGCATTTCCGGTTCGGATTGTTCCGGTTGGGGTGTTTGCTCAGGAGTTACGGGAATCAGTGTGGAATTTTGTGGAGGTTGATAGAAATCATCCTTAGGTGCACAGCCATTTACTAACAACAGTGCGCCAATGATCCATAAAATTATGCATTTTTTCATTTATATGACCTCCATTTTTTAATAAAATATTGCGTTTTATAATTTGATTATATATAATAGACTCATAAAAGTAAAGGAAAAAAGTTGCCAATGAATAACAAAATATTGCCATTTGAAACAAGAGTATCTTTTGAATATCATAAATTGGACATAAATCTTCCCTTTTTTTTCCGCATTTCTAATACAGTGGAAGTAAATTTGCCAAACATCCATGAAAATCTTGAAATTTACTGTATTTTCGGAGGCAGTGGTTCGTTTCGCGTGGGAGAACAAGTGTTACAGGTGCAATCGGGCGATGTGGTGGTAGTCAATTCCTTTGATTTGCATGAGGTGGTCACGAGTGATGATCTTTCTTTGTGCCTTCTGATCATTGATTATGACTTTTGCATTAAAAATGGTATAGACGTAGCAAAATCATATTTTGCTACGCACATTTGTGATGCGGAGTTGTGCGTTCTTTTTGAAAAATTAGCGAAGGAATATCGCGAAAAAGATATTTTTGCACCACTGGCGATTCGCACTATCGTGTCAGAGATATTGTTGCTCCTCGCCAGAAGGTATTCCACAGAGCGAGCGGAGTCGTTAAATAAGATAGGCGCAGTCGTTGAGAATATATATATTGCAATGAAATATATTCGTCAAAACTATCATCGCAAGTTGACGCTTGAAAGAATTGCCGAACACGCAAGACTCAGTAAATATTATTTTTGCAGAGAATTTAAACAGTTGACGGGAATTACGCCGACACAGTATATCAATCAGATGCGTTGCGAAGCGGCACAAAAATTGTTGAACGAAGGCAAATATACGGTAAAAGAAATAGCAGTTATGGTGGGTTTTGGCAATTTTTCGTATTTTTCCGCCGTGTTTAAAAAATACACAAATAAGCTTCCTTCGGAATATAAAAGACAAGGCGCATCAAATTGATGCGCCTTACGAGACTGTTAAAAAAGTCGTTTCACTACAGTGAAAAGAAAATAAAAGAAAAAATGTTTTTTACGAACAAAGGCTAACATTGATTTCCACAAAAGAATGTTCCAGAGATCCCTTGCGCTGCAAGGGATTTCACTGTTTTTCGCGAACAAATCTCCTACCGTACCCACGTACGCCGACGGAGCTTTGTTCACGAAATGCAACTTCCTTTTTTGGCACCCCACAGCGTGTCAAAGAGGGTTCTTTGACACGCTGAAGGCGCATCAAATTGATGCGCCTTGTCTTTTATACTTTAAATAATTATGGGACTGGTTAAAAATTCAAGTCCTTTGGGTTGCCCGTTTTGCAGTAGGTGCATATAGGTGTCGGTCAGTTTGCTTTCAAACTGCATCAACTCTCGCGCAAGGGGCGGCAGCGTGTTGATGGCGGCAGGTTTGGTCAGCACGGGAAGGGTGGGGCGCATTTCGGACAAAAGGCGCGTTCCCGTTTTGTTGGCACCCAGCACACGAATGTATTGCGGTGAATCGATTGGGCAATCACCGATGAAAGCTTTCAGGGCAATTCGCCTTAATGAAGCGTGGGTACAGCATTTGCTTTTTGCCCCGTCAAGAACTTGCTCGATATTTTCTGCCTGCAGTGCGGCTTTGTAAAGCCGTCTGCCAACACCGTCGGGCGCGAGTATATCCCACTGTTCAGCGCTCAAAGACCGCACGGCATACAGCCATAAAAGGTCGCATTTTTGGGGCTCGGGTGTCAGCCCGTTGGTAAGAATTTGCTCATAAAGGGGATGGGTTGCGGTGGGGGTATATTGTTTGTATTCCTTGATATGTTCTCGCAGATAAGAAGCACTGCAAAACTTATCTGTGGTACGCTCATCGTCGTGCGCGGCGCCACAGCGCTCTACCGCGTAAAACTCAAATTCGGGTGCGGCTTTGATATATTCCAGTCCCAAAAGATTGTTGGGGGTGGAAATCAGGTGTGCATATTTCGGTGCGCATTCCTGATATGCTCTTGCTAAAGCCGAGGCATAGGAAAGTCCGCTTTTTAAATGCTTTTTCAGTATCGGTGAGAGCGTTTGTTCACTGACAGAAGCAAGTGCCAAAAGCCCTTCTTTAGCATTTCCCTCGCACCCAAAAACCACTCTGCCCGAAAGCCCTGTGGCTTTTGCGATCTGCATAGCACCTGCGGCAAAACGCCCTGCCTGACCCATTGCAAAGGGTGCAGGGAGTTCCAGCACCAAGTCAGCTCCGCTTGCAAGCGCCATCTGCGCCCGTTTCCATTTGTCGCAAAAGGCAAACTCACCGCGTTGCGTAACGTGACTGCTCATAATGCAGACCTTGGGATCGGCACCTGCTTTTTCAAGCAAATAAGCGTGACCGTTATGCAAAGGATTAAATTCACAAACAATAAAATTAACCATTTTTTCCTACTCTTTAAATTAATACTTGCAACACTGATATTTCTATTATATAATATGATGTGTTAAAATGAAAGAAAAACTTTTTGGAGGATATAAAAATGAAAATTTTGGTAATCAATGCCGGTAGTTCTTCTTTGAAATATCAGCTCATTGATATGGCAGACCATGGCGTTCTGGCAAAAGGTCAATGTGAGCGAATCAATGTAGACGGTGCTTTTAAGCACGTAGCAAACGGCAAGGAAGTTAAAATGGAAGTTGCACTTCCCAACCATAAAGTTGCCATCGAACTGGTGCTCAAGTACCTGACCGATAAGGAATACGGCGTTATTGAAAACGTTTCGGACATTTCTGCCGTAGGTCACAGAGTTGTTAACGGTGGTGAGATTTTCCCCGAAAGCTGCATTATGGACGATGAAAAGATTGCAACACTGGAAACCTTAACCGAGTTTGCTCCGCTTCACAATCCGCCTGCGGTTACAGGTATTCGCGCTTGTGTTGAGGTTATGGGGAAAGACGTGCCTCAGATCTGCGTATTTGATACTTCATTCCATCAAACCATGCCTAAGGTTGCCGGTGTTTACGCTCTGCCTTATGAGTTTTACAGTGAGCACGGTATCCGTCGTTTTGGCGCCCACGGCACTTCTCATAAATACGTTGCCGCCAAGTGTGCTGAAATGATGGGCAAAGATGCCTCTGAACTGAAAATCGTTACCTGCCATTTGGGCAACGGTTCTTCCATTACCGCGGTAGACGGTGGTAAGTGCGTGGACACTTCTATGGGCTTTACTCCTCTTGCAGGATTGTTGATGGGCACCCGTTGCGGTGATATTGACCCTGCCATTTTGCCCTTCATTATGAAGAAGTTCAATATTTCTGTTGACGAGATTGGCGATTTTCTCAACAAAAAGTGCGGTGTGCTTGGTATCAGCGGCGTTTCCAGCGATTTTCGTGATCTGGATGCGGCGGCTGAGCAGGGCAACGAGCGCGCTCAACTTGCACTGGATATGTTCAACTATCAAATCGTTAAGTATATCGGTTCTTATGCCGCGGCTATGGGTGGCATTGATGCCATCGTATTCACCGCAGGTGTAGGTGAAAACAATCCGCTGATGCGCGAGGATATCTTAAATCAAGTGAAATTCCTTGGTATTGAAGTGGATAGCGAGGCAAACGCTTGTCGCGGTAAGGCTGCAAAAATCACAACTGAAAACAGCCGTGTTGCCGCTTTTGTTATTCCCACCAACGAAGAACTTGCAATTGCGCTTGATACACAGAGATTGGTAGAAGGAAAGTAATTTTAAAAACCATCGCAAACTGCATTTGCGGTGGTTTTTCCTTTTTTGACTGAAAATAGACCAACTTTTTAAAAAGTATGTCTTGAAATCAACAGAAAATCTAATTATAATAAAGATATAAATATATTTAAGGAGAACTCTATTATGAAAATCGGCGTTTTTACTGCATTGTTCCGTGATCGTAGTTTTGAGGAAATGTGTAAATACCTCAGCTCTCTGGGCGTTGAGGCATTGGAACTTGCTTGCGGCGGTACCACAGGCAAACATCACACCGATCCGCTGACCATTATGTCTGAGCCCGAAAAAATCGAGCAGATGAAAGAAACGATGAAACGTTACAATTTGGTTGCCACTGCTGTATCCTGTCACGGCAACCCCGTTCATCCCAATAAAGAAATTGCAAAACAGTATCATGATGAATTTAAAGGCGCCATTTTGTTTGCAGAAGCTATGGGAATTGATACCATTATTGGTTTTTCAGGTTGCCCCGGTGACTGCGAAAACAGCCAATATCCCAACTGGGTTACTTGCCGTTGGCCCAACGATTTTGTGAAGATTTTAGAGTATCAATGGGAAATCGTTATCAATTACTGGAAAGAAATGGCAGAGTTTGCAAAGGCGCACGGTATCAAGAAGATTGCCTTTGAGATGCACCCCGGCTTTGTGGTCTACAATCCGCAGACACTTTTGAAACTCAGAGCCGCAGTTGGTGACATTATCGGCGCCAATTTCGACCCCTCTCACCTCTATTGGCAGGGAATGGACCCCGTTTGTGCCATTAAGGAACTTAAGGGTGCTATCTATCATTTCCACGCTAAAGACGTATATCTTGATGAAGCAGAAATCAAGAAAAACGGTGTGCTGGACACAGGCGACTTTGCCAAACTTGCCGAGCGCCGTTGGTATTTCCGCTCCTTAGGCTACGGCCACGATATGAAGGACTGGAAAGATATGATGAGTGCACTGCGACTGATCGGTTATGACGGTACCATTTCCGTTGAACACGAGGATGCGATGATGAGCACCGAGGAAGGTCTTGAAAAGGCGGTCGACGTACTCAAAGAAGTTGTGATGAAACAACCCATTCAAACTGACGTTTTTTGGGCATAAGGAATAAAAAACAGGAGGACTTGCTTTATGAAAATGACAATGGGTATTTTTGGTTTTGGTGGTATGGGTAAATACCACTGCAAAATGATTAATGAGAAAATTCCGGATATTACCGTCAAGGGTGCATATGATATTAACCCTGAGAAAAATCAGGGAATCGAGGAATACGGTCTTAAAGTATATCCCGATGCGGATACTTTACTTGCCGATCCCGAGATTGATCTTATCTTGATTTCTACCCCCAATAACTTTCATAAAGATTATGCCATTCGCTCTATGAGAGCAGGCAAACACGTAATGTGCGAAAAACCTTGTATGCTTTCTTCTGAGGATCTGGAAGAAGTGTTGGCGGTGGCAAAGGAAACGGGAAAACTCTTTACCGTTCACCAAAACCGTCGTTGGAACAGAGATTATCTGATTGTTAAAAGAGTGCTTGAATCGGGTGAGATCGGCAAACCTTTCTTTATTGAAAGCCGTGTTAACGGTGCTCGCGGTATTCCGGGTGACTGGAGATGCGCCAAAGAGCCCGGCGGCGGTATGATGTTTGACTGGGGCGTTCATCTGATTGACCAGATTCTGCAACTCTTTGATTGCCCGATTACCGAACTTTACTGTCAGATGTTTAATCTGAAGTATGCAGAGGTAGATGATAACTTCAAACTCTTTCTGAAGTTTGAAAATCAGACCTGCGTTATGGTTGAAATCGGTACGTTCCATTTTATCTCCGCACCCCGTTGGCTGATGCACTGCGACGAAGGCTCTCTCAAAATTGAGGATTGGGGCAGTGGCGCTGACGTTGTAAAAGAGATGGAAACTAAGATGGATTGGCAAGAAAGCACCATTTACACTGCTGCAGGACCCACTCGTACTATGGCGGCAAGACCTGCTAACAGTACGAAAGAATATCACATTGATATTGATCCCGAATCCAACCATCACGAAATTTATGAAATGTTGTTGGATGCCGTTGAAAGCGGTGACTATACCAAGGCAATGGTACAACCCGACGAAATCCGTCGTTCCACCAAGGTTATGGAAGCGGCATTCCGTTCTGCTGCCGAAGGCATCCTGATTAAAGAAAACATTTAAAGAGGAATTACTATGTATAAAATCGGTATAGATCTCGGTGGTACCAACATTGCCGTCGGTGTCGTGGATGAAAATTATAATATTATCGGACGCGGTAAAATGAAAACCAATTGCCCCCGTCCTGCCGAAGAGATTATAGCGGATATGGCAAAGGCTGCCCGTATGGCAGTGGAGGATGCAGGCATCACCATGGAACAGGTGGACAGTGTCGGTATCGGCTCTCCCGGTGCTATCAATTCCAAAGACGGTATTGTGGTGCAGTCCTTCAATATTGAATTTTTCAACGTACCTATCGTTGCAATGCTGAGTGAGATGTTGGGTGTTCCGTGTTACGTCGGAAACGACGCTAATGCCGCGGCTTACGGTGAGTATCTTGCAGGTTCCGGTAAAACGGCAGACACTTTTATTATGGTCACGCTGGGCACCGGTGTTGGCGGTGGTGTCATCTTGGGCAACAGAATGTTGGTCGGATGCAACTATGCAGGCGCAGAACTTGGACACATTGCCGTGCATGAGGGCGGTGAGCAATGCTCTTGCGGCAGAAAAGGTTGTTGGGAGGCATATGCTTCCGCAACGGCACTGATCCGTCAGGCAAAAGCGGCTATGCAAAAGGATAAAGACAGTAAACTGTGGGCACTGTGCGACGGAGATATGAATAAAGTCGACGGTAAAATGGTATTTGATGCCAAAGATGCAGGTGACGCTACGGCAAAAGCGGTTGTGGATCAATATGTCCTTTATATCGCAGAGGGTGTTACCGACCTTGTTAACGTATTCCAACCCGACATTTTGTCTATCGGTGGCGGTATATGCGCACAGGGCGACAAATTGCTTGCACCGATTCAAGCATTTCTGGATGAGAACGATTATGCCCGTCATTTTAAAACACGTGCACAAATCAAAATTGCCACGCTTGGCAACGATGCAGGTATCATCGGTGCCGCATTTTTGGAAAACTTAAATTAGCGCACAGGGACAGTGAATACTGTCCCTGTTTTTAAAGAAAGGGCCAAATATGAATATTGCTGTAATTACCGGTGCCAGTACCGGCATGGGCAGAGAGTTTTTACTCGCGCTTGATAAAGAATATAGTTTTGATGAAATCTGGGCAATCGCGCGCAGTGGGGACAAACTTGCCGAACTTGATAACCTTACACGCGCCAAGGTGCGCGCCATCCCGATGGATTTAACACTGGAGCAAAGTTTTGCCGATTTTAAGGCGCTTTTGGAAGCAGAGACACCGAGTGTTGACTTACTGCTGAACTGCAGTGGATACGGCAAATTCGGCGCGTATGACTGCATTTCCATAGAAGATGATATGGGAATGATTGATTTGAACGTGAAAGCGTTGGTACGTATGAGCCGATTGTGTTTGCCGTATATGAAAAAGGGAAGTGTGCTTTTAAATCTTGACTCACTTTCAGCTTTTCAGAGCGTACCGTATCTAACCACCTATGCCGCTAGTAAAGCCTTTGTACTCAGTTACAGTCGGGCGCTTTATGCGGAACTCAAACCCAAAGGGATTCACGTAATGGCAATTTGTCCCGGTTGGGTGCGCACTCCGTTTTTTGATCGCGCAAAAACCAAGGATACCGATGCAATTACTTATTTTAATATTGTCTTTACGCCTGAGCAGATTGTGAAAACCGCGCTGAAGGACCTTAAAAAGCGCAAAAAGCTCTCTATTCACGATTGGCGCATTCGTTTGCAGGTGTTGGGTGTAAAACTTCTGCCCGAGCCGCTTGTGACGTATATCTGGCTGAAACAACAAAAGAAAATATAAAGGCATTGTGTTCATAGCAACATCTTGCCAATGAAAAAGGGAGAACACTTCTGAGTGAAGTGTTCTCCCTTTTGGTTTTTCTTTAAAACAGGAGTTAGCCTATGTATTTTTTAAAGAAGTTTGTAAAGAGGGTGGCGCCTTGTGCACGGGTTGCGGATTCTGCGGGAGCGAATTTGTTATCGCCCACACCGTTTACAAGTCCTGCATCAGCGCATTTGTAGACGTATTCTTTTGCCCACTTGGATATCTTCTTGTCGTCTGCAAAAGGCTTAACTGTTTTTTCTTTATAAAGGGTTTTCTTTTGATACTTCTCAATGTAGTTGATAAGCATAACGCACATTTGCTCACGGGTTACCTTTTGGGTGGGAGCAAACTTACCGTCACCCATACCGCTTACAATGCCATTTTCCGCAGCCCATTTAACAGCGGCGGTATACCATTGGTTTTTGGGTACGTCTTTGAATCCTGATTTTACGTTGGAATCGCTTGTGTCCACACCTGCAAGGTTGGCAAACACCTGCACAAACTGCGCTCTGGTCATATAACCGTTGGGTGTAAAGGTGTTGCTGCCGGTACCGCTGAAGATTTGATAGCTTGCGGCAAAGTCAACGTGCGGCTTGTACCATTGTTTAGCAGGTACGTCTTTAAACTTGGCAGTACTGTCGGCAAGTTTTGAACCGGAGACTGTAACCGTCTTCTTTTTGCCGCAATTGGTGCAGAAAGCGGTTTTGGTGCCGTCCTTTTGGGCGGTGGCATCAAAGTTATACTCATAGCGAGTGTAGGAATGAGAAACGTTTCTCGGTGCGTCACAATCGTTGCAGTTTGCATCACAAGCGTTGCTATAGCTGTGCATATGGTTTAAGTTGATGGTAAACTGACTGGCAACAGAGCCGTAGCATTCTCTTGCAACGGAATAGTAACGTACGGTTACCGTTTCGCCGTCAGGTGCGAAATACAGCATTGCAACCATAGCAGTAGAGCCGATCTTGCGGTCAACGTATTGAGGGTCGATCAACATTTGTGTGACGACGTTGCCGTTTACACCTTTGTCCTGACGATATACAACGTGCTGCCACGGATCGTGACCGGACAGTACGAGCATTACGTTTTCGTGTTTGGACAAGCATTTTTTCCAGATATCGTCACCGTTTTGAGCATTTGTGTATCCCTTGTAGTAACTCGGGGGATAGCAATCACCGGCATCCAGTGTGGTACCGTCGCGATACATATAAGCATGTGTGGTCACGATAACGCGATGATAGGGATGGGCGGCAATTACACTGTTGGCCCACTCAAGCGTTGCTTCATTGGGAGCAAAGTCGAGGGTCATGAGCAGATAATCTGTTCCTTGAATGTTGAAATAGCGGCAAGAGTTGGTCAGGTCACCTGCTACGGTGCCGCCTTCGGGAGTGTCACCCTCACCGGTAGTCAGTGTGATGGAACCGTCAGGCTGTTGCGTGGCAACAACACCGGGTTGTTTGGGATCGGTCAACTCAACGTCACCGGGTACCATCATACCGTCCACTGTTGTTTCATAGAAACCGTTGTGGAGATTGCGGTTAAAGTCATCCCAATCGTCGTGATTGCCACGGACGAGAGAGTAGGGGATTTTGCCGTTGAGTTTTGTCAGACAGTTGTTGGCAACCTCCCACTCAGTGTCGGTACTGTCATCAGTAATGTCACCCAGTCCGATAACGTACTCGATTTTCTCGGATTCTTTGTTTTCAATGAGCCAGTCATAGAGGGATTCCATGGCTTCGGGGTCAGCTTCGCACATGGTCTGTGTGTCTCCGATAACGGCAAAGGAATAAGCATAGTCTTTGGCAGGTTCAACGTCTTTAACATCCTGCCAGAGTATGTCGTGCTTTAAGTTATAACCGTTGCCCGAGAGGTCTGCTCTCATACAGTTGTCGCAACGAGTGAAATCGTAACTTGCAAGTAAGTTTTTGTCGGAGAGGTTGATGCCGCCTGCAAAGTCGGAAGCGATCTCGTCTTTGTTGCGGATGTCAGACCAAACGGAAATAGATTTAATGGTACCGGTAAAATGAGTGGCATTGCCGTTCAAATGGTCGCCGCCGATCACCATATTGTGCTTTTCTTTATAGGGAGAAATTTTGGAAATCGAAAGCGTTTGCTTGAGTTTGCCGTTGACGTAGCAATGCATCTTTTTGCCCGAAAAGTCGATGGTGATGCTCAGATGAACGTCATTTCCCGTTGCAACGTTTACTTTCTTAAAAGTATATACTTTTTGGTCGCTGTAATGGGCGGTGTTGCGGATCGCAACGCGGGGGTTACCCGATTTGTTCAGTGAGAAAACCAAAGCGGGATCAAAACTGCCGTCACTGCCAAGCAAGGTGGTTGTTCCCGTCAGAGATTCCTTTTGAACGGAGAATACCGATTCAAAGGTCAACGGGAAAGAGCCATATTTTTTATTTACAATGTATTGTTCTTTTTCGTTGCAGGTCAGTCCCTCGTCTTTATTGTAGCAATCAATGCATTCCACTACGGTGAGTCTGATGGTTGCTTTGTGCTTACCTGCAGCTACGGTGATGTTGGCAGTGCCGGGGGTCAGGGCAGTGATTTTACCTTTTTTGCTGACCGTTGCTACTATCTTTTTGTCCGAGGACCAACTAACTGTTTTGTTTCCTGCATACTTAAGATCGGGTGAGTAGGTCTGACCTGCCTCTAACACCAGATTTTCAGGAGTGACCATAAAGTCGTTATTGATCATACCATAGGAATATTTTTCACCCATGATATTGTAAAAATTACCGCCTGTTTTGTCGGTTTCATTAATGACCAACAAAGAGTTGGTGCGGTAGTTGAAAGCAACCATATAGAAGTTGCAAGAGGTCAACAGTGAAACTCTGTGACGCGTGTTGTTTTCCTTGTAACTGAGCAGAATATCTTTGGAGTGGATATTCTCTCCGCCTTCAATACTGCGGTATCCGATCTCACTGCCGAGTTTTAACTGCTGAATAGCACTGGTGTCAAAACCTGTTACGCGCATGGAAATTTTGTTTTTGGGATTGGGGTTTTCGCAGTATGCTTTTTCAAGAATGGTTTCCATGGTATCGCCGACGTGACATTTTCCGTATCCGTATTCATTCCACATCAGTTCGATATAGTCGGTGGATTGCGGCAGTTTGTCTACGTACTTGCAGATGGGGTTGTTTTCAACGTCCCATACGTCAGCGTCACCGCCGAAGGGGGTAAAGTACATTTCGAAAACGGGGTCGTTTTCGGTGCCGAGATAAATGATTTGCTCATCGGCAGGAATTTCGTCAGCTCTGCCGCTTTTGATAAGCTCGGCTTGCTGCATATTTCTTTCGTTGACCAGTTTGCGCAGTTCAAACATACCTTCTTGATGACGATAGTCATACATCAGACGCAAATAGTTATAGGTTACGCGGTAGAGTTCTGCATGGTCGGACACGATAACACCCGATTGCGCACCGTTGTTTCCGTTGGCGCCGATGTAGTTGTTGTCGTCCAGATTGGCACTGCCGAAGAAAACGGCGTTTCTGTGTTCGGTGCCGTCGGTGGCAAGATAGTGAGAAACGGTTGCACTTTTAACGTGCTGCATATCACCGGTCTTGTCCTCTACCGTCCAGCCAACCTTGGTAAAGTCCATAAAATCGGAAACCTTTTTGCCGGGGGCATAACTGTCGTAGCAGTCGGTTTCAAGAGCCCTTTCAAAATACGTTACGTAACTTAAAGGGCTTCTGCTTTTGAGGGACTTGGTATTGGGATTGTACTGTCTTACAGCGTAAGAATTGAGCTGATTGACTGCAGTTACTTCAATACCCATTCTTGCCGCTTCGGTCAACATATAGGAAATACGCACGAAACCGTGTTCGTCATAGTTGGTACCGTAAAGGGAACGCATATAACCATAGTATTTGCTTTCCGGTAAAACACAAACGGCGGCAGTTGCCGAAGTTCTGTAATAAGAGAAGGTAATTTTAACGTCTTCTTCGGGATGAGCGCGTTTATACTGAATGCATTGATAGATCAGCAGTCCCATACCGTTGTTGGGGTCGGATAAGGATTCGTTGTGTACACGATAGAATGCCTCTGCCGTGACCACCTTGCCGTTGATGTTGGCATAGGTGGTCGAGCCGAGACCCTGAAAGTTTTCAGGGTTGTTGGCAAGGGGCAGTTTGTCATAATAAGGGCTGATGGAATGTTTGTTATTTGCTTTGATGTTTTTTTGGATTTCCGGCAGGATCACGTCAAAAAACGGTTTTTCCTGATCGGTAGCGCCCACATAATAATTTTTAACAAACGGGTCAGTTTCGCTGGGGAAGGTAGATGCGGCTTGTGCAAATGCCGGACATAAACCTACCAAAATAGCGCACATTAAAATGTACGAAATCAGTGCTTTAAATTTTTTCATAATATATCACCTCGTTATCGTTACGGCAGGGTTGTCAGATCAAAGGTTACGCTGGAGGTGTTGCCTTTGACGTCTTTGTACCAATCGGCACTGCTGCTATGTGTTGTATAGATGCGGGGAGGATTGGTATAGTTGTTGTTATACAGATAAGCAAAAGTGCCGTTCTTGGCGGTGTTTTCACTCGCAGTTATCGTACCGGTCAGGTAGAGTCTGGAGTAGTTAGAAGTCAGGTAGATGACACCGCCGTTTTCTTTTGCTGTGTTTTTGGTAGCAGTGATGCCGTCAAATTTGGCGTGGCTGCTGGTTCGAATCTCGATTGCACCGCCCGTTGATTTGGCATTGTTGCCGGTAAAGGTGCAATTTTTGAAGACCAACTTGGTTTGTGCAGGGTCGGTGGCATTGGGTTGGTTTTGGTTTTGAATTTCTACCGCACCGCCGCCTGCACCGAGGGCAGAGTTGTTAAGGAAAGTGCAGTCGGTCGCATTGATGACCAGATTCACACTGGCAGTATCGGTGGACAGTGCGCCGCCTTTGGAAGAGGCAGTGTTGTTTTTCAGGGTAACACCTGTCATGGTAAGACCGGTTGCAAAATCCTTTTGCTCGTCTGTCGACTTAGAGGAATCGGCTACAACAATGGCACCGCCGTCACCGGCTGTGGCTTTGTTAGCGTCAAGGGTAGAGGAGACGATGGTTGCCGTGGCTCCTTTATCCAGGTATATGCCGCCTGCGGTTGTGGCTGAGTTGGTGTTAATGGCTGTGTTATCCAAAATAGATATAAGCCCTTTGCCTGTTGCGTGAATACCGCCGCCGATTTCTGTGGCGGTATTTTGGTCTACCGTACTGTTTTTAACAGTTACGGTACCGCTGCCGTTGCTATAAATCGCACCACCGTTTTTGGCGTTGTTGTTGGTGATGGTGCTGTCTGTAATTGTCAGTGCGCCACTGGAACGATGGTCAATGGCACCGCCGAAGCTGAGCGCAGTATTGTTGGTCAAAGTGGATTCCTTGATGTCAACCTTAACACTGCCGCTGATGTATAAGACACCACCGTTATTGTTCTGATTGTTGGTGGCAGTCAATTTGGTAATATCTGCCGAGCCGTTGCTGGTGATGTAAATCACACCACTGCCTGCGGTGGCTACGTGGTCGGTTACGCTTACTTGATTCATAATGAGCTGACCACCGTTGCGGACATGGATCGCAGGGCCGGTAATACCGATGTTGCCTTTGAACACGGTGTTGTCCTTTATGGTAACGTTGGCACCCAAAGAGGTGATACCGCCGCCGTAGTAAGCTGTGGAGTTGCCTTCAATAAGGGCATCTGACAGAGTCAAAGTGTTGTTGTTGGTAAAGATGGCACCACCGCCCAGATCAGATGCATTGCTGGTGGCAACGTTGTTTTTAAGTACGGTGCCGTTCAGGGTAACTTCACAGCTTGTTCTGGAACTGATCGCACCGCCTGCAACAGAGGAGTTCTCGGTAAAGCTGCCACCCTCAAGGTTGAGGACACCCGGTTTTTTGCTTCCGTCTTCGTTATTGAGGTAGGAAACGTAAATCGCACCTGCGTGATTTTCTGTGGAGTTGCCGATCCACTGGTTGTTGCCGGTACCGCTTACAGTACCGCCACCAATGTAGATCGCACCGCCGTTTCCGCCTTTACCTTGAATAGTGTGGTTTTCATTAAAGGTGGTATCCTGCAGATTTATGGTAGAGTTGTAATTGTAAATCGCGCCACCGTGAGCTGCAGTATTTTTGATAAAGGTGCTTTCTTTTATGGTGACATTGGCATCGTTGGTAACGTTTAAGGCACCGCCGGTTGAAGTTGCAGTATTTTCGGTGGCAGTAACTTTGGTCATCTCCAGTGTGCCGCCGTTTTGGTAAACGACACCGTTGCCGGAAACGTCATTGCCAATAAACTGAGTATTGTTCACAATAACGGTGCTCTTGCTCATCGAGTGAATGGCAGCACCCGTTACGGCATTGTTTTGCTCGAAAGTGCTGTCGGTGATGGTAACGTTGGAAGCTACTGCATCAACTGCACCGCCGAAAGCGGAAGAGGTGTTGTTTGTAGCGGTTACGCGGTTTAAGGTAAGAGCACCGTAGCCTACGTAAATGGCACCGCCGCCTTCACCGTCACCGTCATCTTTGCCGGCAAAACCGGTAACAGAGTTGTTCTTCAACGTAACGTCGTTCAGCGTAGCCACGCAATCGGTACGGATGCTGATGGCACCACCGCCCATGGCAGTGTTGTTTTCAATGGTACCGCCGTTGACTGTCAATATAGCAGGAATGTTAACTTTGTTTACGTCGTCTTTGGTGTAAGACAAGTAAATGGCGCCGCCGTGATTTTCAGCGGAGTTGTTTTTCAGTGTAACGCTCTGATCGAAGGTAAGTTCCTTGGCAAGCAGGTAAATAGCACCGCCGTTACCGCCGCTGCCGGAGGTGTTTTTGTTGGCCTTGTTGTCTGTCAGTGTAACATTCTTTAGCTTCAGCGTTCCGTTGTCGTAAATCGCACCACCAAGAATAGCGGTGTTTTCCGTAATGACACAATCGTTGATTTCTACAGTAGCATCAGCGATATAAACGGCACCGCCGTTTGTAGCAGTGTTGCCGCTCCAGTCGGAACTCTTAACAGTAACTTTCGAATTTGCATTGCTGACGTACAGAATACCGCCGTTATACGCTTTGTTTCTGGTCGCGGGAACGTTTTCAATGTTAAGAGAACTGCTGTTACAGTAGATAACACCGTTACTACTTGCGGTATTATCGTTCAACACAGCATCCTTGATGGTTGCGGTGGAACTATACTTAAAGTACAGTGCAGCACCCGTAGCACCGGTAGAATTTTGAATGGTAGAGTTGTTAAGAATGTTTACAGTGGATTTGGAACTGAGCAGGGCACCGCCGTAGTAATTACTCTTGTTGCCTTCCAGTTGAACGTGATCCAGTGTCAGTGTACTGTTGTATGCTTTGATGGCACCGCCGCCTTTATCGGTGTTGGAAGTGGTGTTGACAAAGGTGGATTCATTATTAAGCAGGTCGGTATCCTTGATGTTGACCGTACTCTGGGTGATGGCATTGAGTGCACCGCCCGTTGCCGCTTTGTTATCGGTGAAGCGACAATCGGTGATGTTTACGGTTGCACCTGCCGCATCCACAACACCACCGAAAGTATCCGAGGTATTGCCGCTGGCGGTTACTTTATTAAGCGTAAGTTCACCGTAGCCGACATAGATGGCGCCGCCGCCTTCACCGTCACCGTCTTCTTCGCCTGCAAAGCCGCTAACAGAGTTGCCTGTTAATGTAACGTTGTTAAGTGTAGCGGCACAGTTGGTGCGAATGCTGATAGCGCCGCCGCCCATAGCAGAGTTGTTTTCAAAACTTGCATTATTTACATTCAGTATGGCAGGGATTTTGGAATTATCGGTTTCATTTGTGACATATGAGACATAAATGGCACCGCCGTGATTTTCTGCAGAGTTGTTGTTCAGGGTAATGGTATTGTCAATATCAAGTTCACTGCCTGTCAGGTAAATGGCACCGCCGTTACCGTTGCTGCCGGAACTGGTTTTAGTGGCAGTATTGTCGGTAAAGACGATATCCTTAAGGGTAAGAACTGCAGTTTTATTATAGATTGCGCCACCCAGAGTGGAGGTGTTTTCTTTAAACTGACAATTGGTGATATCCACAGACGCATTGGTCATATGGATGGTACCGCCGTTATTTGCAGTGTTTTTGTTCAGTGTGGAGTCTTTCAGTGTTACTTTGGTACTTGCACCGCTGACAAACAACACACCGCCACTGCCGGCAGTATTGTCGGTTGCAGTAATGTTGGACAGATCCAAAGTACCGCCGTTTTGATAAATAACACCGTTGCCGTTAGAGTTGTTGCCTGTAACAACGGCATCTTTGATGGTAACGTTGGAGCCGCCCTTGAAGTAAAGCGCAGCACCTGTGGCACCAACGGAGTTTTTCACAACGCTTTCGCCTTCAATGCTCACAGTGGCTCCGCTGATCAGCAGGGCACCACCGTAATACTGGCTTGTATTACCGTCCAAGGTAATATCTTTGAGAGATAACGTACCGCCCGAAACGAAGAGCGCGCCGCCACCTTTGCTGGAGTTGTAGTCGCTGTTGACGTAGGTGGATTCATTTTGAATCATCTGTGTATCTTCAATGGTAAGGGTACACTTGGAATAGGCATTGATAGCACCACCGATTTCGGCACTGTTGTTCTGGAAGGAGCCACCCGTAACGCTAACTTCGGCTGCCAGAGCGTTTACGGCACCGCCGTAACCTGCAGAGGTGTTACCCGTAGCGGTGACGTTGTCCATCGTCAGTTTACCAAAACCGACGTAGATGGCACCGCCGCCCGAAGCGTCATATTCCGTGCCGGAAACACTGTTGTCTTTGAGGGTGACGTTTTTCAGATTGGCCTCACATCCTGTGCGAATGCTGATAACGCCACCGGCTGCTGCGGTATGATCTTTGAATACAACGTCAGTTGCCTTCAATACGGCAGCTGCTTTGGTTCCGTCTGCCAGCGTTTTGTATGTCAGGTAGAATGCACCACCGTGACTTCCTGCACTGTTGCCAACGAATTCACAGGTGGAGTCCACTGTCAGCGGAGAAACACCTTGGTAAACAGCACCACCGTGCTGGTCGGCTGAGTTGTTATAAAAGTCAATATCCTTAATGGTGAGGGTGGCTTCGTACAAATAGATTGCACCGCCGTTACCACCGCTGTTGCCGGCATCTTTGACAGCTTTGTTTTCTTCAAAGAGAAGATTGCTCATATCTACCTTTGCATTGGACGATGCATAAACGGCACCACCGGATTTAGCTGTGTTGCCAACAAACTCGCAGTCAGGCAACTTGATGTTTGCGTTGCTGTGAACGGCAACGGCACCTGCATTGTTGGCTGCAGTATTTTCTGTGAAAGTACAGCCTTTGATGGTTGCAATACTATCTCTGGTAATATAGATAGCGCCGCCGTTTCCTTGGGAGGGGTTGTGAGCAACGGCTTGGTTGCCTTTAAAGTTACAATCGGTAATGGTTGCGGAAGTACCTGTACCTGCAACTGCATCCGATGCACTGAGAATCACAGCACCGCCCAGATTACCGCTGTTATTTTCAAAATTACAATCGGTCAGCGAAATCAGTCGACGTTCATAATCGGGGTTGGTATAGTGGTGGTAAATCGCACCGCCGCTACCGATACAATCGTTGCCGCGGAAGTCAGCGCCGCGAATGGTGAGCGGACCGGCAGTGTAAATAGCGCCACCGCTGGAATCGGTTTCATTGTCTTCAAATACGGTGTTTCCGTAAATGATGATGGGACTGCATGTGTTGGAATATAATGCGCCGCCTGCTCTCATAGAGTGGTTTTGGCGGAAGAGCATGGTTTTGTTGCCATTTTCCGAGCCGATAAATATATCAGCATTGGAAGCAGAGGAAGAGGAGAGGGCACCGCCATAGGTGTGAGAGAGGTTGCCCTCAATGGTACCTGCAAACAGATAGACGATTCTGTCGGTATAAATACCGCCGCCGCGCAGTGCTTCACTGTTGGCAATGGTACCACCGTACATATTGAAGTTACCTTTGTTATATACAGCACCGCCGCAGCCGTTGATCTCTTTGGATTCTTGAACGCCTGCGTCGTTGGTAATAACGGTGTACTCGGTGGAAACGATATTATTTTCGATAATACCGCCATACATGTTTACGTGAGCGTTAATGTTTACGATTGCAGCACCGCCGACGCGTTCCATTGTGCTGGTTTCGGCAAAATCGGAACAGGTGTAAATTCTTTTATTGCCTTTTTTGATGTTGTTGGCAATGCGAACACCGTCATACAGATTCAGTGTGGAACTGAAAGAGGTGAAGACGGCACTGCCCACTACGTCAACGTTCATCGCGTCTTTGTTACCGTCGATGGTTAAGAGACCTTGTCCACCACCCAATGTCAGCACTGCTTTGCGGTGCATGGTAACGGAGTTGTTGCCGTTTTTATCCTGACCGACAACAAAAATATCGCCATTGTAATTGGGGTCACGTGTTATGCTATAGTCGGCATTGGCGTATATGTTTGTTTCGTGAGAAATAAATATGGGCTGAGTTACGACGATATTGGAAGTAATCTCAATATCCTTTACGCCTTTTTCGGCGCGTTTGATCAACTGGGACAACGTATTGGTGCCTTGAACGCCCCAGATTGCTTTGATGGTCACGTTGGCATCAACTGTGCCGTTGCTTTCAAAAGCACTGCCGTCAGCATGTTGCCAACCGTTAAATGTGTAACCCTCTCTGGCAGGGTTGGTCAGATAATACTTTCCGTTACTGCCGACAGGGACCTTGTAAGATTCGTTTTGTCCCAAATCTACGGTAATGTAGCAAACGGGATCCAATTTTTCGATGGAGCGCTCGATGTAATAGTTGCATCTGCTGCAAGTGCTGCGCTCAATACCTTCTGCGGCTGCAGTGGTGTCTTTGAACACAGCCCAGTCGCTCATATCGTGTCCGAGTGCTTTAACGGAACGAACGTCCTCTTTGGAGCAAACGGTGCAAACGTACACCATTTCACCGGGCAGGGTGCAGGTGGGCTGTTTGGTAACAGTGCCTTGGTCGTATGTATGTTCCAAGGTAAGTGCAACCGTATTGGTTTGCAGAGTGTTGCCGTACTTGTCTGTGATCTTACAATAGATCTGTCGACCGTCACGGCTTTTGTTCATAGCCAGGGAATAGGTGTTGCCTTTAAAGGTAGTGGTAAGAGAAAACTTGGATTTGCCCACGTTTTTGTAATACCATTTGTAAGTAAGGCCGTCACCTTGTGCCGAAACGGTTATTTTGGCGGTAGCACCGTCAGTTGCCGCAACGTTCACTGGCTGTTTGGTGATCTTTAAAGGAGTACCCATATTCAACTTAACGGTGTTGGTTTTGACGGTTTTACCATGACGATCGCTGATCACACAGTAAATCTGACGTCCGCTGCGGGCAGCCGTCATTTTTACCGAATAGGTGTTTCCCTTAAAGGTAGTGGTGCGGGTGAACTTTTTGGCACCTGCATTTTTGTAGTACCACTTATATGTAAGACCGTCACCTTGGGCAGAAACCGTTACCTTGGCGGTGGCATTCTTCTTTGCAGTGACACTTACGGGTTGCTTTGTGATCTTTAAGGTATTGTCCATAGAAATGGTAACCGTTCTGGTTTGAACCTTAACTCCGTGTTTATCGGTAATCACACAATAAATCTTGCGGCCGTTTCTGGCGCTGTTCATTGTGACGGAGTAGGATTTTCCCTTAAAAGAATTGGTGAGCGAATATTTGCTTTCACCTTTGCTTTTATAGTACCATTTATAAGTAAGACCGTCACCTTGGGCAGAAACCGTTACCTTAGCGGTGGCACCGTTGGGTACGGCTACCGAGGCAGGTTGCGTTGTGATCTTTAAAGGGGTGACCGTGGCGGCCGCCTCATAAAGAATCGCCTCTTGCTCTCCGTGGATGAGATCTTTTGCTACGAAGTTTTCGTTTACGTCTTGCGCATATACGGCAGGCGAACTATACGGCAAACACTGTGCCAACAGTAACGTCGCCAGCAATATGCTCAGCAATTTCTTTCCCATAATACTTTCTCCTTTTCTCAATATAGGAATTTAATGGATCCTGCTTTGTGCTCGCGCACAACAGCGCAGAATATCATACATTTTCATTATACATATGTTTGCTAAAAAAATCAAGATTACGTATATAATATTATGTAGAGAAATTTACCAAGCGTAGCGCGAAAATGTATTGCTCACACCTTTGCTTGCGGCAAAAGAAAAACTCCTTGAAGGATAAAACCTTCAAGGAGTCCACAAACAAAATAAAAAGAGCTTTCACTCCACGGACTTTACATGCCGTAGTAAACGCTGTAAAGGCGCCAATGAAAGCTCTTTGGCGGAGACGGCGAGATTCGAACTCGCGGGGGATTGCTCCCTAACTGATTTCGAGTCAGCCCCGTTATGACCACTTCGATACGTCTCCGTATATGTTAAACTCACAAAAGAGTATAACAAATTATTTGATTTTTACCGAACGGGGCGCCCCGTTATGTCCCTTTGCGGTGCCCGACTCTGTCGGCGCAGACAAATGCTGCTTGCCAATCGT
>JAZROO010000066.1:0-34309 GCA_045648705.1 Eubacteriales bacterium
CAAAACAAATATAATAAACTTTTTCATAGTAACTTAAGTCCCTTTCGGTTTGTGTATTCTAAGTTTACCACATTTATTTCATTTATTCAACACGGATTTTAATTCGTTCACATAAATTTAATATTTGAAATTTCAATTTGCCTATTGCATTAATCAAAAAGCTGTGATATAATATCGAAGTGCCGTAAGAACGGCAATCATATAGGGGTATAGCTCAGTTGGTAGAGCAGCGGTCTCCAAAACCGCGTGTCGAGGGTTCAAGTCCTTCTGCCCCTGCCAGAAAACGACAAGTTTCGACAGAAACTTGTCGTTTTCATTTATATCCGATTTATTTCACCTTTAGTGCGTGATATTTGCTTTCTACGCACAATTCTTAAAATTTAATATGATATCCTTCACAAAAATAAAGACACACCAAATGGTGTGTCTTTATTTTTGTTTCAAACCAATATTTAATTTAGAACAAAATTTTTATAAAACTTATAAAAAATCTGCGCAGTTTCTGCACGAGAAGCAGTATCCTTTGGCTTGAAAACATAGCCATTACCGCTTTCGTAACCATTTACAATATTTGCTCTCTGACAAGTCGCAATTGCCGTCTTGGCATATCCACTAATTAAAGTGGCATCTCTGAACTTGATCTCAGATTTTGAAGCAGTCAATTTAATATTGAAGCGTTTAGAAAAATTAACTATCATTACACAAAGTTGTTGTCTTTGTATTGCTTGGTTGGGCGCAAAGGTTGTTTTTGATATTCCATTGACAATGCCGTTGTCGCTTCCCCATTTAACCGCAGCAGTGTAATACTTTCCGCTAGTGACATCAGAAAATTGTGTAGCCACATCGTTATCATTGGTATTTACTCCTGCAATTCTTGCCAAAATTGTAATAAACATTCCTCTGGTAACAGCAGTGTTCACGCCGAATTTATTTGCACTGATACCTGTAATAAATTTGTGAGTATAGTTGTAATTTATAGCTTCAACATACCAATTTCCTCTGCGCACATCATTAAAAACTTTTGTTGAATCAGCGTGCCCAAGCGCGCTTCCCTTAATAGTCTTTGTATTCTTTTGATTACACCAAATGCACATAGCACTCTTAGTGGCATCTTTACAGCAAGTGGCATTATTATTGCCAACATATTTGCCATACTTATGTTTTGCTAAAACGCCAACTGAAACAGTCTTTGTATCTGAAATAAGTGAGCAATTATCACATTGAACATAATTTAATTGCTTTTGACGGCAAGTGGCTTCAGAAGCAACTTTTCCGGAATCCTTTTTATTGAATTTGTGTCCCAACGCTTGTCCTACAGATACAGTGAATTTATCCGAAACCAAATGGCAATGGTAGCATTGTACATAATAGGTGGCAGCATTATTACAGTCTGCAGGCGTTGCCTGAATGTTTGAAGCAGTCGCTGAAAATTCATGTCCGCCCAGTGTTTCAATATCATTGATTGCCCGCCAAATTTCACCCTCAGTTAATGTGTCGACATTTGCTTTTCTTGCTATATCAAATTTTTCCCAAAGCGCAGGACAATAACTTCCGTCATCTTGTACCGCCTCCACTTCACTTTGCAACTTTTTAAGGGCAACTGCCGGATTGGTTGCAGAATACTCAACTGCAAAAGGCTCTGATACAACATAATATGGGCTATTTCCGACTCCTGTGCACTTATAAGAAAGCATCAGGGTTGCTTTTCCCTCACTGCTTGCTATGATTTTTCCATCACGATAACTAAATATATCATCTCCTTCAAGCAGCACCAATTCTGCATTTGTTACCTTTGTCGTTTTCCTTGCATAAGTTTGTGCTACAACAGTAGGTTCAATCACGCTATCTATAGAATAGTAAACTTGTTTGTCAGTATAAATTTCCTTAATAATATCAGAAAAATACTGAGTATAATTAGTAGTAATTGCATAAGTACCATACATAAAATAGGCGTCAAGTTGTTCCCTGCTGTTAATGGTATAGGGATATATATTGATGCCGTGATCCTGCGCAGCACGTATCACATTAGGACCAAGCGGTCCAACAGAATATGAAGGGTTATAGGTCGAATCACAATTTTGCACTTTATTAAGTATATGATAGAGTGAACTTTCGGGCATACTTTCACTTGCCGTAATAGAACCGGTAAGATAACCCGTAGATATTTCAGGCTTTAAAGATTTTAACAGCTGTATTTGCGATTCACTAAAGCTAATTACATTAACCTGATCGGCAATATCATATTTATTTATAAGTTCCACAAGTTTTTGACAGATAAGCTTGTCTGATGACTTAATCTCAACAATCAGCTGTGCGTCTAAACCCTTAAAAGCTTTGAAATAGTCTTCTAACGTAGCAATTGGTTCCGTGGCAACCGATGCATTTTGGTCTACAACAAACCGCTTCAATTCTTCGTATGTATAACTGCTAATTTTACCGGTGCCATTAGTGGCGGCATCAAGTGTACTGTCGTGCATTGCAATAATAACGCCATCTCTTGAAAGATAAATGTCGTTTTCAATAGCAGTTGCGCCTAAGTTGTAAGCAAGTAACGATCCTGCAAGAGTATTAGGTTGAGCAAGTGAGTAGGCACCCTGATGACCGATAATTCCAACTGTTCTGGTCATGGTTCCATTTTTAAAAAACTTAGTATAAGCACTTATAAGAGCATCAATATCATATGTCAAAATCCCACTAGCACCCGAAGTGATAGCCGAAACTTGCGACACGGGATCACCTGCAGTCTCTACCCATACCGCCATAAATAAGCGTTGCAGATATTCAACATTTTTCTTATTGGCAAGATTATCCGGAATGATACAAACTCGAGCACCACACTCATTTGTTTGCTTCCTTATTAGATAAAGTTGATCCTGCGCAATATTCTTTTTTGAAAAATCAAGAACACCGCGAACCATAACGCATTCTTCGCGTACTTTTTGAATCAATTCCGCATTATCAGAAACAACAAAAACGTCGTATAGTTCATTATCGGTTATATATTCGATAACGGCATCGGCAGCTTGTTCAGTTTTAACATAAAAAGCCGGAATAATACTATCTCCCATCTTTCCAACCGCTTTATCCAAAGAGCAAATTTGCGCACCGCTTTGATCGGTAATATCCAGATTATCATCAACATTGAAAATCGCGGTCGCCGGCTTATTTTTATGTACGCCAAGCGCTTCAAGTGTTGCAGTAGAATCAATGAAAGTAATGACCGATGCAGGTAAAATCACATTTGAATTAAAAGAATCGGTGTTGACCACAGGCTGTCGCTTTTTACCGGTAGTCAGGACAATACGCGTGGATGCTATTTCCACGTCAACACCACGCACCAAATATCCGACACCACCAACACCATAGTTGTAAGACTCACCCGGTGCGCCAATATAGTCGCTGGTTATCAGTATTTTATCATCAAACATTGTTTGAACGTTATTTCCGTAAACGCTTACATTTAGCTTATGGAATTTTCCATCATCTAATCTCGTGTTATGCGATGTTGCAACCCCTGTATGCCAATCAACCAGACTGTTTGTCTTATAATAACGCATATTAAGATCGTGCCCGTTAGAACGCGTAGTATTGGCACGAAACGAAGCAACATATATCGGATAATGTTCCCTTTCATTCTGAGCGCGATATACCAATGAAAAATAACGCGTATCGGTTGGAGCGTTAGTAATCTTTGCTTGTGCAGTAATGCTATAGTTGCCAAAATCGCTCAGCCAAGAAGGAAACAACAACCGTGCATATGTATTCTGAGTATGTGTTGAAGCGCCAAGAATCGCAAGGGCACCATTTTGCATTTTCATTTCGAATCCTTGGCCTTGTTCCGCAACTATATATCCCATTTCTGTTAATTCAGAAAATTGATTTATATCGGAATAGTCAATATCAAACAGTACATACTCTTTTTCGTTTTTATTTTTAGCTACAATGTATACTGTTTTTTCTTCGGAATGAGTCGATGCCATCAGTGTATAAACACCTGCTTTTTCGACTGAAACTGTACCATTTATAATAGTAGCCGTACCGCTTGTCCAATGAATTTGTTCTGCATTTGTGACGTTAATAGCATCAAACATCACATTATACTCTGACAACACAATTTCATCACCTACATCCGCTAAAATAGCAGGTGATGTAAAATCAACTGTCTTTGTACTTGATGCCATTTCCGCAGCTGACGCATAAGTTACGCCCATACTTCCCCATGAGCAAACCAAACTCAAAATCATAAACCATAATAAAATACGATGAGCCTTCATAGTAATACCTCTTAACTTCAAAGTTATAGGATTTTACACAAAACAATATAATACTTCCGCATCTCCGTTGAGTTCCACCTCAAAGTTTGCAGGGACAAAAATGCTGTCGCCTTTCTTTGCATCAATATTGTTTTCACCCCATGAAACGCTTAGATTACCATCGATCACAACAAGCGAAACAAAAGTATCCTTTTCAGCAACCGTCATCTTTCCCTTAAGCTTTAAGAGATTAGCGGTAAATTGCTCACACACAGTTAATTCTCGGATCGTGTTGCTTCCCTCTTTTATGATTCTTCCAAAATTTCCATAAGGCAACGTTGTTGCTTTCAAATCAGTAACGTCCAACGCTTTTTCAATATGCAGTTCTCTGGGCTTACCATCGGCACCGGGTCGGTTATAATCAAACACGCGGTAGGTATTGTTCGAATTTTGTTGCACTTCTGCTATCAATATTCCCTCACCAATAGCATGAAGCGTTCCTGCGGGTATAAAGAATACATCACCCTTTTTCACAGGAACATAACGGCATATATCCTGTAATGTATTGTTTGTTATATGCCGCTCAAACTCGTCCTTTAAAACGTCCTTTTCAAAACCGTAAAGCAACTGCGCGTCCTTTTGACAATCAACTATATACCACATTTCTGTTTTACCGTATCCGCCCTCATGCAAACGCGCATACTCATCATCGGGGTGTACCTGAACAGACAGTTTTTCTTTAGCATCAATGAGTTTGATAAGAATTGGAAAATCAGCGCAAGTTTCGGCATTCTTGCCAAGAGCACATTTCCCCCAAATGTTCAAAACTTCCGCAAAAGTTTTGCCTGCGTGTTCCCCGTTTGTCACGATATTCATACCGTCTTTATGTGCTGATAACATCCATGCTTCAGCCGCAATTTCACTTTCAGTTTCAAATCTGAAATCTTGCTTTAATTTTGTGCCACCCCATAAATAATCTTTGATGACCGGTTTTAATACTAATGGGTACATTTTCTATCCACTCCATCCGATAATTTCTTTTATTGTATCATTTATATAAATAAATTACAAGAAAAAACCGACTTCCAAAAGAAGTCGGTTTAAAATTATTCAACAATCTCAAAAAAGGTATCCGGATGTTCAGCATCAAAACACTCATTTGCCCACATCAACGTAATCAAATCGTGTTCATCACTTAAATTTATAATATTATGCGTATAGCCGGGCAACATGTGTACCGCTTGAATCATTTCACCACTTACTTCAAAGTTGAGCACTTCGTCTGATCCAATCTTTCTTTGTTGAATCAAGCCATGGCCCGAAACAACAATAAAAAACTCCCATTTTGTGTGGTGCCAATGTTGGCCCTTAGTAATTCCCGGTTTCGAAATATTAACAGAAAATTGCCCACACTTTTCTGTTTTTAATAATTCGGTAAAACTTCCTCGGTCATCACAGTTCATTTTTAAAGGAAAGGCCACCTTATTCTTTGGCAAATACGAAAGGTATGTAGAATATAACTTCTTTGCAAATGATCCCTCAGGAATCTCCGGCATTACAAGTTTATCAGGCTGTCCCGAAAATTGATTTAGCAGTTCAACGATTTCTCCGAGTGTCACCTTATGAGTAATGGGAGCTGCACAGAATTTACCATTTTCGCATAACACAGCATCAATCCCATCAAACTCACAGCGATGCTCCTTACCCTGCAACGCAAGTATCAATTCTTCCACAAGATCATCAATATAAAGTAGTTCCAATCGAACAGAAGGATCGTTTACGGTTATAGGCAAATCGTTGGCAATATTATGACAAAAAGTGGCTACAGCCGAATTATAGTTAGGTCTGCACCATTTTCCAAACAAATTAGGAAAGCGATAAACCAAAACCTTAGCACCACTTTGCTCACCGTACTCAAAAAACAACTGTTCGCCTGCTTTTTTGCTTCTGCCATATTCACTGTCATAACGTCCAATCAAAGTCGCTTGCACAGAACTTGAAAGCAAAACAGGACAAGTATTATTATATTTTTTTAAAGTATCCAGCAGTTTAGAGGAAAAGCCAAAATTGCCCTCCATAAATTCCTTTTCATTCTGCGGTCGATTCACTCCCGCCAAATGAAAAACAAAATCTGCATTTTGACAACCTTCTTCTAAAAGTTCAGCAGAACTGTCAATATCATAAAGATACAATTTATCGATTTTTAGTTCGGGGTGCGTTTTATCTTTCCCGTCACGAATATTTTCAAGCGCAGCCGAAAGATTTTTACCAACAAAGCCGGCGGCACCGGTTATCAGGATGTTCAAATCAATTCTATCCTTTCATAGCTTTCAATTCATTGCGGATATATTCCAGTGAAAGCAGCTTTTCTATTACTTCATCAACGTCGAGTAACTTCGTATTATTGGAATTAAACTCGGTTAAATGATTACGTTCTGTATCTCCGTTATTAAAAAACTTATCGTAATTCAGGTCACGTTTATCACAAGGAACGCGATAAAAATCACCCATATCAGTGGCACCTGCACACTCTTCGTTAGTGAGCAACGTTTCATACATTTTTTCACCATGACGAATACCAATGACACGAATTTCAGCATTCGGCGCAAACAGTTTGCAAACAGCTTTTGCCAATGTTTCAATGGTACACGCAGGGGCTTTCTGCACCAAAATATCACCACTGACGCCGTTTTCAAACGCAAACAAAACCAAATCAACCGCCTCATCTAAAGACATGATAAATCTTGTCATTGTCGGTTCGGTAATTGTAATCGGATTGCCTGCCTTTAATTGCTCTATCCAAAGCGGAATTACAGAGCCACGGCTACACATTACGTTTCCATAACGCGTACAGCAAATAGTGGTTTTTTCGGGTGAAACCGTTCTTGATTTTGCGACCACAACCTTCTCCATCATTGCCTTTGAGGTGCCCATTGCATTGATGGGATACGCTGCCTTATCGGTTGACAAGCAAATAACTCGCTTTACTCCGGCATCAATAGCCGCGGTCAGAACATTCTCCGTTCCAAGTACGTTTGTTTTAACTGCTTCAACAGGAAAAAACTCGCAAGAAGGAACTTGTTTGAGAGCTGCGGCATGGAAAATATAGTCCACATCGTGCATGGCATTTTTCACTGACTGCAAATCACGAACGTCACCAATATAAAACTTAATTTTGTCAGCTACTTGCGGCATTTTTGCCTGAAACTCATGGCGCATGTCATCCTGTTTCTTTTCGTCGCGCGAAAACACACGAATCTCACCAATATCGGTATCAAGAAAACGATTTAACACCGCGTTTCCAAAAGACCCTGTTCCGCCGGTTATTAAAAGTGTTTTATTTTTAAAAAGACTCATTTTTCTTCTCCTAAACAAAAATATGTTTTTTGTTGTTTCTTGATCTATAAATTATATATAGCTACTTGATTTTTAAAATCTTAGTATCAAGCGCATCATATGCGGTACAATCACACTGATCAGTTCACTTTTAGATCATGCTTAATTTGAGTGGTACTGACTTCCGGTGTACGCGATAAATAAACGATCTCTACTCCTTCTTCTTCAAGAAAATCAAATTTTCCTTTCCAATCATCACCCATTACAAAAGTATCAATTTGATGTTGATGGATATCCGATCTTTTTTGTTCCCAGGTTTCCTCGGGAATTACCAAATCAACATAACGGATAGCTTCCAGCAAAGATTTTCTTTGCTCATATGAAAAATAACATTTTTTTTGCTTTTGTTCCCAATTAAACTGATCGGTCGACAGCGCAACAATTAAATAATCCCCAAGTTCTTTTGCTCGCCTCAATAAGTTTATATGTCCATAGTGTAACAAGTCAAAAGTTCCATAGGTTATAATTTTTTTCATTTTTCAATCCTCTAAATATGATTTTTTTAAATCACAAAGTATATAATCGTGATGCGAAACCCTTTTCTCGATCGGAGGTAATTCCCTCCACTTCCCATAAAGATGAGTTAAATATTCATCCGCTCTTTCTGCTCCATATATTTTTATATTCTCAAACTGATATAATTGGGGTTTACCCATAATTTCCTTGGGCATAATTTCTTTAAAATTCCACGCCCCAACAGGATTGCCACCCCACACGCAATTTGCCCACTCGCGACATGTACATAAATCAGTTACTTTTTTCAACAACCGTTTTTCATTTAAAGGCAATAATTTAAATAAAAGAACCGCAAGATTTTTAGGTAAACTTCTGCCATGACGAACCCCTGTTGTTTTAGTTAAAAGAATTTTTTTGGCTTTTTCTATTTTTTTATAATGTTGCAGGCTGTCGTTTTCTGAATTCCCCATTCCGTCTAATGGAAATATATCCAAATAGACGCCGCGTTTGATTTTGTACTTTGTATTTTCAACAAGCGTAGTTCTGACATCATATAATTTTGAAAAAGGATAATAATAGTCTGTTTCTTTTGTGTTAGGAGTTTCCAAAACGTATGTTGTTGACTTATTTTCTTGCATCAGTCTCTCTAACTTTGTATAATCTTCCCGCGGCATTACCACATCAATGTCATCATCCCAAGGAATAAATCCATTATGGCGAACCGCACCCAACATAGTTCCGCCGGCGGCATAGTAAACGAGATCGTGCTCTACACAAAAGTTATGAAACCACTCCATCATTTCCAATAGAATAGATTTTAACTCGCTTGCGTTAGTCATAATTTTTCTCCTGCTTTCTATTTTCTCACCAAAAATAACTGCACACAAGCCATTGGCGATATTATAAAAGATTTTAAGGCGTTTATCAAAAATGCCAAATATCTCCTCCTCCGGATTTCTGCAAATGCCAAAACAGCAAAGTGTCTCATTTTAATATATCGAATTGTTTTTTTATCCAAACGCGGAAAATATTGTTTTTTATGTTCATAAAGGTCATTTTCACCTTTGATTTTCTTTTCACCGCTGGAAATTCCTTCATCTTCTCCCGTGTGAACAAAGGCCTTTATGTCGCAGCCTGAAAGATAACCGAATTTCCCTTTGCCTTCAATTGCTCGTTGCATAAGGTAAAACTCGTCCCCTATATCAATCGGAGCAAATCCTCCAATCTGACGCAAATAACTTGTCCGAAACATGAAAGTATCCGTTCCGGTCATATGATACATTAAATGATATTTCAGTAAAGAATCCACATCATCTTTTTCGATATAATCCCGCTTTCTGCGTTCTGAAACTTTTCCATTGGCATAATAAAGATTGATATCTGTAATGGAATAATCCAATTCTTGTTCTACCATAAAATGATATTGTTTGCTGATTTTTTCCTCAAGATAAATATCATCATCATCAAGAAATGTAATGAATTCACCATTTGCTGCATCAATTCCGACATTTCTGGTTTTTGCCGATCCGAGATTCGGATGATTTTGATAATAAAGCAGTGGAATATTTTGATATTTTTCTTTGTGTTCTTTGATGATATTTTCGACTTTTTGATTCCACTCTTTATTGTCGTTATCATCGATCACAAGAATTTCAAAATCATCAAATCTTTGTCTATAAAGAGAATCAAGTGCACACGCAAGATCTTTTTCACGTCTGTATGTCGGAAGAATAACACTTACTTTCATTTATTGACCTTTTCCTTTTCTAACAGTCCGGTACCGCCTTCAACTACACCATCGCTTTTAAATACACTGACAATGGTTGCAAAAAAGCATTTTACATCAAAGAAAAAACTAAGTTTTTCAACATATTCTCCGTCAAGTTTAGCCTTTACTTCAATTTCAAGTTCATCTCTGCCATTGACCTGTGCCCAGCCCGTCAGACCGGGTTTGACGTCATTGGCGCCATACTTATCGCGCTCAGCAATTAAATCATACTGATTCCACAGCGCAGGCCGCGGCCCGATAACACTCATTTGTCCAACGAATATATTGATTAGCTGCGGCAATTCATCAATAGATGTTTTACGCATCAAACGTTGCCATTTACTAAGAGAAGATACCGCATCAAACTGATGTGTCGGAGTGTCATGCGGCACCGTTGTCGGCATGCTTCTGAATTTAAGGATATTAAATTCCGTTTTATGTATACCAATCCGTCGTTGCCGAAACAAAACGGGACCCGGTGAATCAATTTTGATAATCAAAGCAACAAGCAACATCGGTAGCGCCAACACAATCAAACCGACTCCAGACAAACAAATATCAATTGTTCTCTTCAAAAAGCTTTTGTACATATTACTCACCATTCTGTTACTAAAAAAATAACGAACGGAAAATTCCATTGTACAGTTTAGGAGTAAGACCGAAACTTACAGAAAGATTAACCATTCGCTATTTAAGATTATATTAAAAATAATATATTATGTCAAGTGATATAATATAAAGTCCGCCTTATAATTCTTCAGTTTCTTTTTATAACAACATTGGCTCCGTTTTTGACAATAACGTTTGCAGGATAAACGCCGCGCAACGCTGTCATAGGATACACCCAAGTATTCTTCCCTACAATCGTACCGGGATTTATAACACAGCCACACCCAATGTCAACTCCATCCGCCAGCAAACCGCCGATCTTGCGCATATTTGTTTTAACATCCAAATCTGCATGAATTACAACATTGGTACCACTTGTTTTCAAATTAGAACATACCGTTCCTGCACCCAAATGTGCTTTATTGCCCAAAATTGAATCACCGACGTAATTATAATGCGGTGCCTGCACGTTATCAAGCAAAATGCAGTTTTTAAATTCACTTGAATTGCCAAGAACACAGTCTTGACCGGTAATTACATTTCCGCGTATATATGCACCGGGTCTGATGCAAGTACCATGCCCTATAATCACAGGTGCATCAATGGTTACATAATCTGCGATCCTGACATTTTTACCAACCAATACCCCCGCTTTTAATTCAGTGAAACCCTCTATTCCGCTTTTTAAAATACTCGCAATTTTCTCACTGATTTTTGGTAGCATTTCCCATGGATATTCATAGCGTTCAAACCATTCTTTAAGATACTCAACGCTGCAATTGTACAGCTCTTTGGTTTTAATAAGTTTATTCATTGCAGTACCCTCTTTGCTTAATTACATTTTCAATCATAAGCGCATATTTCTCGCACAAACTTTTGCTTTCTGCCTCGATCATTATGCGCACAACTGATTCCGTACCGCTTTTGCGAAGTAAGGCTCTGCCGTTGCCGCCTATCATTTTCGTAACAGTATGCAACACATCTAAAACCTTACTATCATTAACTGCGGCATCTTTGTCCTTAACTTTAATATTTACAGCGTGTTGAGGGTAAAGCATCAACGGCTTGACAAGTTTTCCAAGCGAACTTTTGCGATCGCACATCTCTTCCATAACCATAATGGCGCTTAAAATTCCGTCACCGGTTGTGGCATATTTTTTCAATATGATATGGCCCGACTGCTCTCCACCGATGCTGAAATCGTTATTTTGCATTTCTTCATACACAAAACGGTCACCAACTTGCGTTTGTAAACAATTAATTCCAATCTCCTTAAGAGAAGAAAAAAATCCGCTGTTTGACATCACGGTTGCTACTACCGTGTTCATATTTAACATACCTCTTTGCTTCAATCGGTTTGCAAGAACATACATAATACCATCACCGTCAACCACATTTCCGTTTTCATCCACCGCAATGCATCGGTCGGCATCACCATCAAATGCAAAACCAACGTCTAAATGTTTGTTCTTTACCAAAGCGCAAAGTTTTTCAATATGGGTTGATCCGCAACCATCATTAACATTCAAGCCATCAGGCTCAGCGCCGATTACAACCGTTTGCGCCCCAAGCGCATCAAAAACCGCCTTTGCAATCATCCACGAAGCACCATGGGCACAATCAAGGCCGATTTTAAGTCTTTTGTAAGAATTGGATGCCAAAGAAATTAAATATCCTACATATCGATTTCTTCCGGACATATAGTCAACAATTTTTCCGATTTTTTCACGTTTTGCCAAGGGAATGTCATTTCCCTCTATTCCCAATGCCTGCAAATCTTCATCAATATACGCCTCTATCAGCGCAGTGGTCATATCATCTAACTTCTCACCGAATTTATTAATAATTTTGATGCCGTTATCGTAAAAAGGATTATGCGATGCTGTAATCATAATGCCACAATCAAATTCGTCCTGCCTTGTTACGTAAGACACGCTGGGCGTGGTGGTAACGTGAAGCATATATGCATCTGCTCCCGAGGCCGTAATACCTGCTACAATCGAATACTCAAGCATATAGCTGGAACGTCGTGTATCTTTACCAATTACGATTCGCGGTCTATGACTGTTTTTATCACAACCTGCAAGTTCCGAAGAGTAGTACCACCCTAAAAACCTGCCGACACGATATGCCTGCATTGAACTCAAGGAACAGTTGGCCTCCCCTCTGAACCCATCCGTGCCAAAATACTTATTTGGACCACGTTCTGATATTTTTTTATTGACTGCCTCATTGATCATAATCAGCACCCCGATCTTTTCTGAAAAAGTATAAAATTAGTATATATTTTAATTGAATTTGCTATGCACCGTACCAACCTTTTTTAGTCAAAATACTCATTTTTTTACACATATTAGATTTTTTTCTTGCAAAAAGTGATGTTATTATATATAATAGATATAACTTTTATTTTATATTCAAGGAGGAAATTCTATGAAACGCGCAATTGCTATTTTACTTATGATTGTAACACTTGTTACCTTCGCTGCCTGCGGTGCAGGTTCTGCTATGACGATGGGTACCGGTGGTACCGCAGGTACTTATTATGGTTACGGCGGCATTTTGGGCAGCCAAATCAAAACCTCTGCAGGTATTACTGTAAACGTTGTTTCCACTGACGGTTCTAAGGCTAACATTTTAGGTATCGACAGCGGCAACTACCAACTCGCCACCGTTCAATCTGACGTTATGGCTTATGGTTGGGAAGGTCAACGCTCTTTTGAAGAAGAAGGTGCACTGAAATCCTTCCGTGTTATCGGCGGTCTGTATGCCGAAGCTGTTCAATTGGTTACCATGGATCCTGCTATCAAAAGCGTTGCTGATTTGAAGGGCAAGAAAGTTTCCATCGGTGCCGCAGGTTCCGGCGTTTATTTCAACGCAATTGACATTCTTGGCGCTGCCGGTCTGACCGAAAAAGACATTCAACCTCAGTATCAGTCCTTTGCTGATTCTGCAGACGCTCTGAAAGACAACAAAATCGACGCAGCCTTTACCGTAGCCGGTGCTCCCACTCCTGCTATTCAAGAACTTTGCACCAGCGCTTCTGCATATCTTGTTCCCATTGACGGAGACATTGCCGCCAGACTGATGAAAGCTTCTCCCTACTACACCACTTACAAGATCCCTGCCAATACATACAACGGCCAAAACGAAGACGTCACCACTGTTACTGTTAAGGCAACCTTAATCGTAAGTGCAGATGCTACTGAAGAAGATGTTTATAACATCACCAAGTCCATTTTTGATAACATTGATACAATCACCGCAGCTCACGCCAAGGGTGCAGAACTCTCTCTTGAGAATGCAACAGACGGTATCACCGTTCCCTTCCACGCAGGCGCTGCAAAGTATTACAGCGAAAAAGGCATCAAAGTAGCGGCTGAATAATCTGCTCATCACTTGCACTTTATTGGCTGCAGGCAAATACGACTGCAGCCAATTTTCTGTGTTTATTCCCCTTATTTTGAAATAAAATTTTTCCCGAGGAAGGTGTTCCTATGAATTTTTTTAAGAAAAAAAGCAAACCGGAAACGCCGCAGGAAATGAATTTGGATGATGTTATGAAAAAGTTTGACCGTGAGTCAAACACTCGTATCTGGGAAGGCACTCCCAAATTCATTATCACTTGTATACTTGCTGCATTTTCCGTATTTTGCATTTATGTAACATTATTTGCTACCTGGCTGGACGAAGTGCGACTGACCTCCTTTATGGCATTCATTATTTTTATCGGTTATCTGGTATTCCCTGCCAAGAAAGGTATCCAAAAAGTCAACTCCCTGCCGTGGTATGATATCATTTTCATGGTAGCAGGTACCGGAGCATTTCTGTATTTTTGCTTTAATGCCACAGAAATTGTTTCACGTTTCAAAATCTCAGGCATTGAAGTCATCATCGGCATTATCGGCATCATTGCTTTAACAGAATTATGCCGCCGCAGTGTAGGACTGCCGATTTTATGCGTTGCAGGCGCACTCTTAATTTACGCTTTGATTTGGGGTTCCACCAATCCCAGCATTGTCTCCCGTATTACCGAATACGTGCGCGTTCTGTTCTATTCCAAAGAAGGCGTTCTTTCCACCCCTATCAATGTATGCTCAAAATTCATTGTTATGTTTATCATTTTCGGTGCATTTTTGGAGCGCACCGGCATTGCAGATTTCTTTATCAAAATTGCTAATGCCTTGGTTGGCCGCTTCTCCGGCGGTCCTGCCAAAGTTGCAGTTGTTGCCTCTGCTTTGGAAGGTATGGTTTCCGGCTCTTCAATTGCCAACACCGTAGGCTCCGGTGCCGTCACCATTCCGCTGATGAAACGCACCGGCTATAAACCCGAATTTGCGGCAGCTGCAGAAGCCTCGGCCTCTACCGGTGGACAAATTATGCCACCCATTATGGGAGCCGCCGCCTTCTTGATGGCTGAAACCATCGGTGTTCCTTATTCCAACATTGTTCTCAGAGCCATTTTACCTGCTGTACTGTATTTCGCAGGTGTTTTCATCACAGTACATCTGGAAGCCAAAAAAGAGGGTCTTCGCGGTCTGACCAAGGAAGAACTTCCCCGTTTGAAACCTCTTTTGAAACAAACTTATCTGCTGCTTCCTTTGCTACTGCTGATCTATCTGGTTGGCACCAGCACTTATTCCATTGCTTATGCTGCAGCTATCGCAATCGTTGTTGCAATTGTTGTAAGTCTGTTTAATAAAGAACACCGCATCACGCCAATGCGCTTACTGGAAGCACTTGCCGCCGGCGGTCAGGGTATGATCTCGGTTGCCGCCGCTTGCGGTATTGCAGGTATCATCGCAGGTATCATCGGTGTTACGGGACTTGCTTATCTGCTCTTTAACGGCATTGTAACACTTGCAGGTAATCAAATTATCATTGCCTTGTTCCTTACCATGCTGTGTTGTATTGTTCTCGGTATGGGTGTTCCCACCACCGCCAACTACTGCATTATGGCCGCCACCTGCGCACCGATTTTGGTACAAATGGGTGTTCCGATGATTGCAGCCCACTTCTTTGTTTTCTATTTTGGTATTGTTGCAGACCTGACACCACCCGTTGCGCTGGCCGCATACGCAGGTGCCGCCATTGCACAAGCCAACCCCATCAAAACAGCACTGACATCGACAAAACTTGCCATCGGTGCATTTATTGTTCCATATGTATTCGCACTCAATCCGGCAATGCTGTTTATCGACACAAGCATCCCCGAAGTTATCTTAATTTGTATTACATCAATTGTAGGTATCTTCGCTGTTTCCGCAGCACTGGAAGGTTATCTGCTTCGACACATGAAATGGTTTGAAAGAATCATCAGCATAGCCGGTGGTCTTTTACTCATTTACCCCGGCATTGTGACCGATATTATCGGCCTCTCATTAGTTGCAGTGATTTTCCTGTTGCAAATCCTGAGCAAAAAGAAAACCGCTTTAGCGGCCAAATAATTTCCTTCTCAAACATATAAAGCCGACAGATTAAATCTGTCGGCTTGTTATTTTTTTATTACATTTTGATACCGGGGGCAAAGGACAATCCTTTTTCAAAGAACGCTATTTGATAGTGACTCAGACCCTCACTCAAAACGTCTTTAGAAATCTTTTGACCAATGGTAGCATTTTTGACTACCATATCGCTCATTTCGCTCTCACCCACTGCAATTGCTTTAATGCTTTGCTCTTTGTCTATGTAGTAAGGTGCACTGTAAATATCACATTTATCATCAGGCGCTTGACCGTCTTTGGTGAAATGAACACGGCTATCCTTTTCGTATTTTCCAATGATGACTTTTGTTCCGAGCACCGTTTGTCTGGTAGCGATCACAGGCGCCACCACTGCAGGTAAATTGATGCCTTCATTGGGAGCATCAAAATAGACTTTGCCGTCCTCAGCCACAATGCCGCGGCGCTTTAAAAGTTGTTCCACAGTTACAAAAACATAACCTTTGGATTGCAAAGTATCAATTGCCATCAAAGCGCCTTCCACGCTGGTTGGATACAAATCGTGCAAAAGAATAATAGAACCATCTCGTGTTGAATTAACAATCACATTGGCAACATTCTGTGCATTTTTATAGCGCCAGTCCTCTGTATCCACACTCCAATAAATCATCGGAGAACGCACCGCATTTTTCACTGTTGTATTAAATGGGCCATACGGCGGACGCAGATAAAATTTTTGGTCACCCACAATAGCGGCAAGGTTTTCCTCCGCCCCAAACACTTCCTTTTGAATCCCGGCTGTGTTCAGCTTTGCGAGGTTTGCATGGGACATGGTGTGCGTTGCCAATTGGTGCCCTTCTTCTTTCATTCGCAAAATAGTATCAGCAAAATGCGGCATATTACTGCCAACCATAAAGAAGGTGGCCTTTGCGCCCCTTTGTTTCAGTCCGTCCAAAAGCGCCTCGGTGTGTTTACTGGGGCCATCATCAAAGGTGATGGCTACCAATTTGGCACCACTTGCCGCACTGGCCGTAACACCAAAGGAAAAGACAGAAAGTGTTATTGCAAAAACAAGTAAAATCGTTGTTATTTTCTTCATCTTTATATGTCCTTAAGTTACAATTTCAAAAGATATAAAATCATAATATCTCCCTACGGATATTATACCATATATTTTCATAAGTGCAAGGCTATAAAAGAAAAAAGACTGCACCGATTGGCGCAGTCCTTTTTGGTTGGTGGGCCATGTAGGACTTGAACCTACGACCAACCGGTTATGAGCCGGTAGCTCTAACCAACTGAGCTAATGGCCCTGAGAAACTTTATATAGTATAACAAATTAAGGGCACTTCTGTCAATAAAAATTTAAATATATCTCTTTTCATTTTTACTTGGTTTTGATATAATGAGAATATAAAACCAATCTTTTGAGCAAAGGTGGCCTCAACTATGAAAAAAATTCAAAAATTCACTGCGCTTACGTTAATCGTTTTAATTTTTTGCTCTGTTTTTTCTGCAGGCGCCACAACCGCAAAACAGCTGAAAAAACAGCTTGGCTCAGAACAAATGATTCTTGTCAATCGTGAACATTTGGTTGACAATAAGTATCAGCCCAAAGACCTTGTAACTTACCCCGGCAGTTCCTATCAATTAAACCGCACCTGTGCTGCCGCACTTAAAGAAATGATCGACGAGTGCGCCGCCAACACCTCAGAGCGCCTTGTTCTCTATTCCGGCTATCGCACTTATCAAACACAGTACAATAAATATTACGGAAAGATCAATCAATATATCGCTAAGGGATATTCAAAATCCGAAGCCGTTAAACTTACCGATCAGTATTATGCGCCACCCGGCGGCAGTGAGCATCACACAGGTCTTGCCGCTGATATATGCACTCCCTCGATTGTGAATCGCTATGGTCAGCTTGACAGTTCTTTCGGCACCACCGCTGAGGGAAAATGGCTTCGCAATAATTGCCACAAATTCGGCTTTATCCTTCGATATGACAAAGGAAAAGAAAATATCACCGGCTATAACTACGAGCCCTGGCATTTTCGCTACGTCGGCAAAACACATGCAAAAGAAATTGCTCGTTTGGGAATAACATATGAAGAATATGTTGCCAAAATGCAAGCAACTATCTCTGCCCTTTCTGCACCGCCAAAATTTACTTACAAAAACGGAAAAGTCAGTTTTTCAGCCAAAAACACAACTATTCACTACACTCAAGATAACAAAACGCCAACCTCATCCTCCAAAGTTTACACCTCTGCCCTGAGCGGTAAAGATGTAACTTTCAAAGCAATCGCTTGTATTGATCATTACACTTCTCCCGTTACCACCGTTACTATCACAAAATACGGTGATGTATTTACGGATATCAGCGTCAAGGATTGGTACTACAAAAACGTCAGCACCGCAGTGCATAAACAACTGTTCAGCGGTATGGGCAACTACAAATTTGCGCCCAACGACACAATGACCAGAGCCATGGCTGTGCAAGTATTGGCAAATATCAGCGGTGTTGATTTGAAAAACCATTCTTCCAAAACGAATTTTACCGATGTGAAATCAAGTGCCTGGTATGCACCTGCAATTTCTTGGGCCGCTGAGAATAATATCGTGGCAGGTATGAGTAAAAAACGATTTGCACCAAATGATGCCATTACCCGCGAACAAATTTGCGTAATCTTCTACAATCATGCCGGCAAAACATCCGACAAATCCGTCTCATTTAAAGATGCCGCTCAGGTTTCTTCGTGGGCAAAAAAGGGTGTGGCATACTGTGCTGATACAAAAATAATAAACGGCTACCCCGACGGCACGTTTCGGCCAAAAGCAAATATCACACGTGCAGAAATGGCAACCATGACACTTTCTTACGTAAAATAATAAAAGCGAAGCTGAATTCAGCTTCGCTTTTAATATTTTACGCTCCAATCAATCGGTGCCAAAGCATTTTGTTTTAGAATTTCGTTGGCTTTTGAAAAATGCTTACAGCCAAAAAATCCGTTATGCGCGGACAAGGGACTTGGATGCGGCGCCTGCAACAAAACGTGCTTTGGATTGGTCACAAGGGCGCCCTTTGTTTTAGCGTTATTTCCCCACAACATAAATATAACGGGCGTTTGCTTTTGATTGAGTTTTTCAATAATACAATCAGTAAACGTTTCCCATCCCTTTCCTTTGTGACTATTGGGTTGGGCTTCGCGCACCGTCAGCACTGTATTGAGCAGCAAAACACCTTGACTTGCCCAACAGGTCAACTCACCGTGCGACGGCATCGGTATGCCGACGTCACTGACAAGCTCCTTATAAATATTCTTTAGCGAGGGTGGCGGCTCTACGCCTTTTTTAACCGAAAAACACATTCCGTGCGCCTGCCCTGCTCCGTGATAAGGATCCTGCCCCAATATTACTACCTTTGTATCTGCAAAAGAGGTCTGGCGCAGAGCATTGAATATGTCGTACATATCAGGATAAATTCTGTTTGTTTGATACTCGGCTTTTAAAAACCGCCTTAATTCCTGATAATACGGTTTTTCAAATTCATCAGCCAAAATACTGTCCCAATCATTATTTAAATTGACCATACTTAAAAATATCCTTTAAATTCAATTTTCAGATTACTTTTCGGGAAAAGATAGGCAAACAAATCCAAAAAGTAATCGTCTGTCATACTCGCGATATAATCTGTGACAATACGATCAGCAGGCTCATCGCGATAAGTTGTTTTGCGGTAAATAGCTGACTCAATCTGCTCGATATGATGAGTGAAAATAGGAGAAGAGGTTTTCCCCTGCTCCAAATCTTTATATAAGGCAGCATACATCTCTCTCATCATCGGTGCGACTATGTCGGAATATTCATCATCATCCTTCAAATAAATCAGTTCATAGTTTGACTTTTTGGCTGCGGAAAGGGCCTCAAAATACTCAGTGTCCATTTCAATATACGGTTTTCCGTAACTGTTTTCGATGATGTTAACAGTTAAATTATTAATAATCTCGGCATTAGTGGTTCCAATCGGTCCTTGCGGAAACTCCGTAACCGCATAAATACGATTGGCTCGCAGTGCATCTTGACGATCTTTTCCGAGATATGCAATGATATCGCAAATACGAACAACGCATCCTTCCAAAGTTGAGGGCACCATTTTTTTGTTATAACTAATGTCTTGATAACAATTTTCTACATCCGCATCAAACTTAGAAAAATCCGACAACGGTTGCGGCGTATAGCGGCAAAGTTCCATTTCACCGTTGTGACTTAAAATACCGTCAAGTGTTTGCAGCGTCAGATTATATGGAATAAGCTCATCCAACACGCGTACGCTATGAACATTATGCTGAAAATATCGGCCCGTCTTTTCGTGGTATATTTCATTTAATATCCGCTCGCCTGCATGGCCAAAGGGCGTGTGCCCGATATCGTGCCCCAGCGCGATCGCCTCAATAAGATCCAGATTGAGATTTAACATTTTGCCGATGTTACGCGCAATTCGTGAAACCAATTGCACGTGTTGAGCACGTCTGGTTATATCGTCATTTTTATAAAACGAAAGCACCTGCGTTTTATCCGCATACCGATTATAAAAATTACTGTGCAGTATCTTCTCACAATCCCGCACAAAAGCAGGGCGCCAAAGATTTGCAAGGTCTTTACTCATATCGCGGCGCAACGCCTTATCGTCAGCGCAAAAAACAGCGGGTGCCTGATTGTGCTCACGGTCGTATTGAATCTGCTCTGAAATTTCTTTACTGAGTTTATCCAGTTTTAAAGTTTTCTTAGCGCACATGACTTAAATGCCCCAATTTCGACATAGATACTCCACTGTCCCGACAAACAACAATATGATCCAAAACATGAATACCGCAAACGCCAAGGGTTTCCGCAACATCGATAGTGGTAGCAATATCTTGCATAGAAACTTCGGGATTAGAAGGATGATTATGTGCCAACACAATGCTGTTTGCTTTATGACTGACCGCAAGGTCTATCAGCTTTCTGGACTCAATCCGAATAGCATCAATCGAGCCTTCACTGATTTTTCTACAGATAATCACTTCCATATTGTTATTCAGCAACGCTACATAAAGGCACTCACTTTTGGCACCGACAAACTTCGGCACAAAATAAGAAATACGTGCTTCTGCCGTTGCCATAGAATAGCGTTTGGAAGCAAAAGGTTCGTCTAAATATCGTTTGGAAAGTTGGGGAATCAAATTAAGCAAAGAGGCAGTATAGCTACCGATGCCATCAATCTCTTGCAATTGTTCAGGCGAGGCATTCAAAACTGCGTTCAACGAGCCAAAATGCTTCATCAGATCATGCGCAATGGGATTAACGTCTTTTCTGCCGATTGCATAGGTCAAAAGAAGTTCCAATACCTCATGATCCTCAAAGCCATCCAGACCGACTCTTGCAAACTTTGCCCTTAATCTTTGACGATGTTTTTCATGTGGATTTTCTGCTTTCAAAGTTTTATCCTCCTACAATATTTGCTACTTAAATTATACTAATGTTACCTTAAATTGTCAATTTTCTTGCAAATTTTGATTGACGAAAACAACCGATTTTGTTTATACTATATTAAAGAAACAGAAAGAGAGAACAGAATGCGAGAATTTACAGTACAAAAAAACGATGCGGGACAGCGCTTAGATAAGTTTGTAAGTAAAGTCACCACCAATTTATCCGGTCCTCTTCTATATAAATATCTGCGAAAAAAAGCCATAAAGGTCAATGGAAAAAAGCAGGAAATATCATATAGACTGCAAGAAAACGATATAGTAACGTTTTATATCAACGATGAATTCTTTTCTGGTGAAAACCCTGAGTTTCTTAAGGTTTTAGGGCGTTGGCAACTGGACATCATTTATGAAGATGACAATATTTTATTACTGGACAAAAAGCCGGGTCTCATCGTTCACGAAGATGATAAAGAAAAAACGCATACCCTGATCAATTACATTTTGGCATATCTTTATGAAAAAAAAGAATATGATCCTGATAAGGAAAATTCATTTACTCCTGCACTTTGTAATCGTATCGACAAAAACACCGGCGGCATCGTGATTGCCGCAAAAAACGCCACTGCCGGCAGAGAACTTTATGAAATCATCAAAAATCACCAAATTGAGAAATATTATCTGACTTTGGCGCATGGTAAAATGCCCAAGAAGAATGATATCTTAACCGCGTTTCACAAAAAAGATGCAAAGCTAAATCAAGTTTACATTTCCAACACCGCAAAGCCCGACTATAAGCCCATAAAAACAGGATATAAAGTAATACATAGCAACGAAAAGCTTTCCCTTTTGGAAGTTCGGCTTTATACCGGCAGAACACACCAAATTCGCGCCCACTTGGCGCACGTCGGGCACAGTCTGGTTGGTGATAACAAATACGGAATTCAAGCCAAAAATTCCGAATACCCCTTTAAATATCAGGCACTTTATGCCTACAAATTGAAGTTCAACATCGCAAATACCAACAGCCCCCTTTACTACCTTAACGGCAAGGTTTTTTCGGTACCGAACGTTTATTTTGAGCACTTTGTTTAAAAAGGAACACGCATATGAAACTATTTAAAAATAAAGAAGAATTTCATAAAGCGCTGATTGTGTTTATTCTGATTGCCGCATCCGCTTTATTTATTTTCGGCATATATAAATTTAACGTTATTTGGAGTGCCGTTAAGAAAGTGCTCGGGTTTTTTACCCCATTTTATATCGGTTTTGCCATTGCTTACTTGCTTAATCCCGTACTTTCTTTTATCGAAACAAAACTGCTAAGCAAAATCAAAAAGCGCACTCACAGACGCGCCTTATCAATTACAGTTCTTTACATCCTTTTTGCAGGTGTACTGTTTTTACTGCTTTACTTTATCCTGCCGGGATTATTTGGCAGTATCACCTCATTGATCGCCATCATCCCAAACAGTGCCAAAAATCTGATAGAGGCAATGGAAGGGATTGTGCAGCGGTATCCGCAAATCAACGAGTTTTATGCTGATTATGCAGATAAAATCACAGCACTCCTTGCTCAAAGCATTCAATCCTTGGCAAACACCGTCACATCGCTGTTGCCTTCACTTTTCAATATGACCGTATCTATCACCGAAACCATAGCAAAAATATTTATCGGTATTGTCATATCGATTTATATGCTGCTCTCAAAAGAAAAGTTAATGGCGCAAAGCAAAAAATTTCTGTATGCCATTACCAAAAAAGAAGTGGCTGAAAAAATCTTTTACCTTGGGCACATCAGTCACAATAAAATGAGCAGTTATATCGTCGGTCAGATTTCCATTTCACTGATTGATGCAGTTATTATTTATATCGTTTCAAATATCTTAAAATTCCCCTATCCGCTGTTACTTGCAACCATCGCGGCACTGTTTAATCTGATTCCCTTTTTTGGCTCGATTATCGGATGTATTCCCTGCTTACTGATCATTTTAACCCAAAGTCCGATCAAAGCGCTCTACTTCTTGATATTCTTCATTGTGCTTCAGCAAATTGAGGGCAACGTCTTTGGCCCCCGCATCCAAGGCAGACAACTAAACATCAGTCCCATTTGGGTGATATTTGCCATCCTGTTATTTGGCGGTTTATTTGGCTTTTGGGGACTGCTGATCGGTGTTCCGATATTTTCTGTTTTGCTGATATTATTATCCCAACTCATCAACGACGGACTGAGTCAAAAAGGAATGAGCACAGACACCGAGGACTACCTCCCCCATCCCGAACAATAATTTCATAAAAAAAGAGTGTGCTATGCACACGCTTTTTACTTTTTGGCTGCAGAGATAAAAGCAGAAAAAAGATTTTCTGTATCACTGTTGTCTAATCTTTCAGGATGCCACTGCACACCCAAACAAAATGATTGGTCAGGTGCATACACCGCCTCAATTACCTCATCATCAGCCAAGGCCGCAATTTTAAGACCGTCTGCCACTTTTTTGATTGCTTGATGATGATAACTGTTTACCATTGTTTTATCGCTTTTAAGCACTGTTTTGAGCAGAGAAACGTCCATTATACGAACATTGTGCTGTACTTTGTTACTCACTTTTGCCATACGGTGATTAATTTCACTCGGATTTTGGATTGGTAAGTCCTGATACAGTGTTCCACCCATTGCGACGTTTAAAACTTGAATTCCCCTGCAAATCGCAAATAAGGGTTTATTGCTTTTTAAAATTTGTGCTACCAGTTCCATTTCATAATCGTCACGCAAGTCGCTGATGTTTTCGCAATAGAGTGGCAACTCACCATACCGCTTGGCATCAATATCCCCTCCGCCTGAAAGGAGAAACCCATCAAACAATTCTACCGCTTGCTGTGGTTGCTCTGTTGGCGGCAACAGTATAGGAAATCCACCCGACTTTAACACTTGACGCACATAACTTTGACGACAAATCAAATCACCGTTTTCATAGTTTATCTGCGCCGTAATTGCAATAATTGGTTTTCTCACGTCTACCACTCCCATTATCACCATATGACATATCTTAACATTTAAGCACAATTCACGGCATCGTCCAAAGACAATATCTTATAAAATTTAATCAATACATTAAATGATGCTTATGAAGCAAAGTATGCAGGTCATCGGCAGAAAGGTCTGCCAAGGGGCAGTTTTGCCTGAGGGAAAGCGCTGTGGCAAGCCCGGCCGCCTCACCGATGTTTGCAACGATCGGCAATACACGATAGGCTGACTGCGCCTCGTGGGTAGAAGAAATACATCTACCCGCTACTAAAAGGTTTTCTGCCTTTTGCGGTACAAGCGCACGGTATGGAATATGATACCATTTTCCTGAAGGAATCTTTTTGATAATCGTGCCGCTACCGTCGGGAGAGTGGATATCAACTGAATAGCACCCAACCGCGATGCTGTCCTCAAAGTCCTTACACTCCAAAAGATCCTCAGCAGTAATAGTATAAGCACCCTCAATCATACGGCTTTCGCGTACCCCGATTTCCGGAGCAGAGGAAAGAAGAGTAGCGTTCTCGCACCCCGGCGCATTATCCCTTAAAAAGTTAAATAACTCTATCATCTGCTCGCGCGCCTCCATTTCAGCCTTTGAAAGATCAAAAGGATCCAAGGGAGATTTGCCGATCACGCGGGTGGAATTTAGATGCAGAACGCCATCGGAGGTATGCTCAAAGGTCAAGATATTTTCGCGCGGATTTTTGATTTTTCCCTCCTGCTGATACTGTTTGTACAGAGCCTGTATTTCAGGCTTTGCAGCTTTAAAGCGTTGTGTCTCTACCCCTGCCATCCGAAAACAGAGAGTCAAAGGTTGACAAGCACCATCCGAATCACGCCCAACTTTAAAGGGACATCCGGCTTTAAAAGCAAGCATAGCATCCCCCGAGGCATCGACGAAACGCTCAGCAGAAAAGGTAACCTCACCCATACGGGTCTCCACCGTAAGAGCTTTGAGGCGGCTTCCTTCTTTTTGCACTCCGGTGAAGTGAGCGTGAAACAGTACCTTTACCCCTGCTTCAGTGGTTTTTCGATCCAACACCACCTTCATGTATTCTTCATTAAAGCAGATGTGATTCTTCATACCACCCATCTCTTGAAGTTCGTTCAGAATTTCAATAAAAAGCCCTTTGTTGATGATATTTCCATCCTCAATATTATCGGTATAATAACGCATAAAAGGGTTGACGTACATTCTGCACATGGCGCCACCCAAAGCGCCACCCTTTTCGATCAATAATACCCGCAACCCTTCTCTTGCGGCGCCGATGGCAGCGCAACAGCCTGTGATGCTGCCACCCAACACGATCAAATCATAATGCATTATACTAACACTCCTTTACAAAATACCAAACTCCGTATATGTTGGATTTCTGTTTTTTTCATCATATCACATCAACATAAAAGTTTCAACCACTCCTTGCAAGAACTATAAAAGGAAAAGGACAGTTTTTCTATTTTCAGAAAAACTGTCCCAAACTCAAATCTTTTATATTTAAAGGTATCCGCGGATTTCTTTTGCAAGATGCTCTTCCAGAGCAATCAGTCGTTTGCAAATATCTTTGCTCTTTTCATCTGCCGCCTTATACTGATTGAGGTATCGGCTAAGTGATTTAACACCCATATTGCAACCGTCGGTAATCAGATCGGCAATGGTGTGATCCGACTCATTAAGCGCCAGTTTCACATTAGTCTTTGCCCACGACATGCCTTGTGCCATGGGATTGGGGTCTTTGCCCTCATCGTGATACTCACCAAGCAGTTCTTGCAGTTCTTTATCAAGCTTATCGTGTTCGTCTTTGCAGGCATTAAGCTCACTTAAAAACGTTTTTGACTGCACATACTTCATCACGTCATCAATGGAGGTCACTCCCATTTTGATACCTGCATCGCACTCTCTGAGTAATTTTATAGTATCTTGTTCTATCATACTATCGCTCCCTTCTAACGATAGTATTCAACAAAATTGCAATACTATCCAAAAGAGCCACCTCAGCTATTACCTTTTAAATATACTCTTTAATCCTTTTTACAACTTCACTTGCCAAAACTTTGTATCCGTCCTCAACAAAATGAACACCGTCTGTAAGCAAATGTTGATTTGCTTCGGAAACCGAATACAAATCTATAACATTTAGATTTTTGGCAACTGCGATTTCTTTAACAATCTCGTTTCGCTTCATCACTCTTTCATTAGGATACTTAGGATTGGTAGAAAAAGTTGTAAGCACGGGCATAACGGGAACACCTGAAAACTTCTCTAAAAGTTCATTTATAAAGTTTTCGTACAGTGCTTTATATTCATCCTCACTTAGATGCCACCCGTGCAGACCGTTGTTAAAGATAATCATATCACGTCGTTTCTCTTGCTTGGCAAACAACATAAGACTATCAAAATAATACGGATTGTCCAGTGCCTTTGAAGTTGCAAATCCATCAAAAAGCATATCGTCAGAATTGTTTTTTTGTGCAGCATTTCGCGTTCCGTAAGATATGGAATCGCCGATATATAATATCCTTTTTGATGCTAAATCATCTGTTTTTTCAATCCACAACCTGTCCCATTCGTATGTTTCAAGTCTATAACTCATTGCAATTCCTCTTTTATTTTTTGAATTGAGGGCCGTAGGTGCTACAAGCTCTGTAGTCCTGACCTTCCTTATCCATACCAAAAGCATTCCAGCAAGCAGGACGGAAAATGTCATCTTCCGCTACGTTGTGCATACAAACAGCAATACGAAGCATAGAGCACATTGTGATCAAATCAGCACCAATATGTCCGTAACTGATAGCACCGTGATTGGCGCCCCAGTTCTGCATTACTTCGTAAGCAGTTTTAAAGGGACTTCCCTCTTTACCGTCGCAACGAGGAGCAAACCAAGTGCACGGCCAGGTCGGATTGGTTCTTTCCATAAGGGTATCGGATACCTCATCAGGAAGTTTTACCGTCCATCCTTCAGCGATCTGCAACACAGGACCCAACCCTTTAACGAGATTGAGACGAATCATCGTACAGGGCATTTCTGCCTTGGTCGTAAAATGGCTGGAAAAGCCGCCACCGCGGAAATTATCAAATCCAGCTTCGCACCAAACGGTAGCGTCGGTCATTTTCTTGATATCCTCGTCGGTAACTTCCCACCATTTTTTCATCACGGCATTGCCGTTTTCATCGGTACATTCACCACAAGCATCCAAGCAAGCCGCACCGGAATTAAGAAGATGGATAATACCGTCAGATTCTTTGGCTTTGCCTTCCAGGTCATAATCCGTTACGCGCTTTACAGCATCACCACTCCAATAGGTACGAACATCGGCAAATATCTGAGCGCGATGTGTCAGCAAACGCATAAAGAGCATACCCATACCGTTCAGTACATCATTTTCGGTAGCAAGCGTATAAGGCTCTCTGGCACCCTCATAATCAAAAGTGGAACTCAATAATGCTTCGGGGTAATCGCAGTTGGGCCAATGGTCTGTCCATTGACGTTGACCTTGGAAGCCACCAACGATGGCATTGTGCCCCACCATTTCTTCCTCGCACCCTTCAGGCAGATTTTGGTTTCCTGCCATCAGGTCTTTGATAATGCAATACATTTTAACGGTGAATTCCCACTGTTTTTCCTTTTGCTCGTCTGAGAACTTAACAAAATCAGGGTTGTCATCTCTGCCCTCTTTGCAATGCTCTTTGGTCCAGGCAAGTGCTTTTTGGTATTCCTCTTCGTTGTAAATGCCCTCTTCCATTCGACGCAAAATTTCAACCTCGTCAACGGATTCAACGCGCATTCCGAAGTATTCTTCCATGAAGTCCTGATCCATAATAGAGCCGCCGATGCCCATACACTGTGAGCCGATTTGCAGATAAGATTTTCCACGCATCGTAGCAACTGCAATTGCGGCACGACCAAAGCGGAGCAGTTTTTCTTTAACGTCTTCAGGAATGTCCTCTACCATATCAACGTCTTGCACCTCATGGCCGTAAATACCAAAGGCAGGCAAACCCTTTTGCGCGTGAGATGCCAAAACAGCAGCAAGATACACAGCACCGGGACGCTCCGTTCCGTTAAAGCCCCACACACCTTTGATGGTGTTGGGATCCATATCCATTGTTTCCGAGCCATAGCACCAGCACGGTGTTACTGACAAAGTAATATCAACGTTGTTCTTTTTAAATTTATCTGCACAAGCGGCAGTTTCTGCAACTCTACCGATGGTGGTATCAGCCAAAACAACCTTTACGGGTTCACCGTTAGAATAGAACAAGTTTTCCTCAAAAAGTTTCTTGGCGGCATTTGCCATTGCCCAGACCTGCGGCTCGAGACTTTCTCTGAGTTTCATCGGTCCGCGTCTTCCGTCAATCACAGGACGGATGCCGATTACGGGATACTGACCTATATATCTTGATTTTGCCATAGTTTTATCCTCCTAAAATGTCTTTATATATTGAATTATAATATTAATTTTGTTATAATACTTGTGCAATATCCCACAAATATTATAACTATATTATCTTTTTTGAGGTTTGTATGAGATTTGCTGACTATTTGGAAAAAAAGCGCCATGGCTCGATTGACTTCCCCATTGAATACTACTATGTAGCCCCCTCCCACGCTCAATACGTTATGCCTGCGCACTGGCACGCTGAATTTGAAATCATCAAGGTATTAGAGGGTAGCATTGACGTTTTTTTAAATAACGTCAAGTATACGCTTGGCAAAAATGATATATTATTGGTTGAATGCGGTCTTTTGCATAGAGGTGAGCCGAAAGACTGCATATACGAGTGTGTTGTTTTCGACGTTGGTATGCTGACTCGTCGACAAAACGACGCCTCAAAAAAATTCATTGAGCCACTGATGAATTCAACTTACAGCATAAGTCATCCCATTCAACAGAGTGACAGTCATATCGGTACCATTGTCACCGCCTTAATTGACACTTTAAAGCAAGGTTCCCAATATTATGACCTGAATATTTATTCGCATCTTTTTAGTTTGTTTGCCACTCTTTATAAAGACGGATGTATTGTTTCAAAAGCACCGCAAAACCACCCGTCACGCAATATATCAAAACTCATTGATTGGATTCAGGTGAATTTCACAGAGGTAATCACGCTTGATATGCTTGCCAAAATCGCGCATCTCAAAAAGAATTACCTCTGCCGTATTTTCAAAGAATATACCTCTAAAACCATCACCGAATACATCAATGAACTCAGAATCGAAAACGCCTGTTATGAAATTTCCAAGAACGGCAAAAGTATCACCGAGGCGGCATATGACAGTGGATTTAACAACTTAAGTTATTTTTGTAAAACCTTCAAAAAGCTCAAAAACTTAACCCCAAAAGAATATAAAAAGCAAAACTATGAGATAAATAGCAAATACACTCAGCATTAATCGAATATCACGGCTTTTGCAATGAAACTTGCTACAAACTCTCTACAACAAAAAACTCCCGAAGTCTCAGACTTCGGGAGTTTTTATTAGTTATTTTCAGCAGCCAACTCGTCTTCAAGTACGGCTTGAAGGAACGGGTTGCTTTCTACACCGAGTTCGGTGTCGTCTCCGGCAGTGATGTTTTCCATCATTGCAAGAGAAATTAGCTCAAGCTCGGGTTTTTGATAATATTTTCTCATACTTATTCCCTACCCTTACTCTACAGCAAACTCAAACGAAGTAGCTTCGCTTACCACTTCAACACCGGTATCAGAAACCACAACAGCAGATACTGCCAAGTCAGTAATAGCTTCGTTTGCCGTTCTCTTAAGAACAGCAGCGAATGCCTTCTTGTAATCACCAAGTTCTGCATCGTAGCTTTCCATAACTTTATTTACGAAAGTATCATGGTATATGAAATTTTGGCTTGCGACATAGTCGCCTTCCTTAATCCACGTAAGTCTGACAATAACCTTTGTTGCACTGCTTTGAGCACCGGTTGCCAATGCATCGTTTACATATTCCTCAAAGACGGGGGCAAACAGATACTTGGCAGATGAGGCACCTACATTGAAGAGAGTGCGCATTTTGATGGTAGTGAAGAGATATCCTTCTCCATCATAAACAGGCAGATATTTGCCGTTTTCAGTATCCAGCGCAACTTTGTTTTTGTTGGTAATCAGTTTGCCTTCACCGACAGTATCAATAATAGCAGAACCCTTAAAGCCAATCACGCAACCTACGGTTACATCAAAGCCGTTCAGATCAAGAGTTACACCTTTATCCAATACTATGATATCTACAGTAGCAGCAACGTCTGCCAACAATTTGATGGTTTCGCCTTCTTTGACTTCAGCCAAAGCTTCAGCAAAGGTTTCATAACATTTTTTGGCATCAATGATTGCCTCATATGCCATAGCTTCCATTTCAGTTTCTTTGCTTTCTTCGCAAACAGTACAGATTTCAACATACAAACCGGTACTTTCAGCAGAAGGAATAATTACTATCTCGGGTTCACCATAGGTGTGGATACCCGTTCTGGAAGTTATAATGTTGCGCTCAATGGTGATACCGCAAACCATACAGTCTACATGACCCTCACCATCGTCAACACAAGTGGGAGGAATATCATCAATCACGTCGCCCGGTTTGTGAACGTTGCTGACAGGAATTGCAATGTTGCTCTCTATGGTAGTGCCGCAAACAGTACAATCTTTGTGACCTTGACCTTTACTAATGCAGGTGGCTTCGACATCCACAATAACGTCACCTGCTTTATGATCACCGGTGGGTTTAATGCTTTGATAGGTTTTATCCACGCCACAGTAACATGCATAGTAACCTCTGCCGGCATTACCGCAATCCTCAGGTGTTTCTACTACAAATTCAGGGTTAGCGGGTTTAACGTGATTTGTAGCATTAAAGGTAACGTTGTTAGCAATCACCGCACCGTTTTCAGTTTTCCACTGCAGCGGCAATTTATAGTTATTGACGGATGTTGCTAAGCTTGCAGGACTTTTACACTTATTGGTAATGATAGCAAAGTTTTCAATCACTTTACGGTTGGCATCAACATTAAAGAATGTTTCAGGAACCTTAGAAAGTCCGGTATCAATAAATGCGGAGTCTTTTACTTGAATATCAAACATACGGCCATAAGCATCGGCTTTACCAACAGTGGGGCCAAAGCAAGCTGCAGGTGAATTGAATACACAGTTTTTGATATTAATGGTCGTGTAGTTAGACTCCATCGCCGCTGTCAATTTTGTGTAATATCCATTCGTTCTGATTGTCTCAATCAATTGGCTATCTTTTGAGTTAATGGCGAAGGTTACACCGTGGTATGAATAATGCGGTGAGTTGATTTTGGTGATATCTCGGAAGGAGATATTCAAAACAGCTTCGGTTTTAGGATCAACGCTTCTGCCGTTAGCAAGCTTTCCGTTTGCGTTTTCCTCACCATAAGGAGATTTTGCAAAGTTAGGACCAACGATGGCGTGAGAATTTGTATAGGAAAGAAGCGTACGAGCGTGTACACCGGGAGTAAACAAAATCACGCTATCCATACCGGCGCTAAAATTCTCAACATTAAACATGGTGTGATCGGTTTGTTTGGTTTCGATCAACGGAATGTTGTTACTAATTACAGTAGATGTTAAATCGGTATAGAAGGTTGCAGTAACGCCATCCGTCTCATTGGTGCCGGCCGTATAGGTAATGCCGTTAAAGGTGTAACTTGATGCATAGTCACTGCCTTGAGGAGCAACAATCAAATACTTAGAAGGACTGATCATAATATATTTAACAGTTGCTGTGGTTGTGATATTTTGTGCAGTTTCAGTATAAGACGCCATCACGTAATACTTCTTACCGCCGTTAAAATCATCCTGTTTTAAAGTTGTAACTTGTTTGGTGCAAGCTTCGTCGGAATATACACCGACCAGTTTGGTATTAGGATCACCAAATACAAACATTTCATTTGTATTATATGTTTTACCGCGCTCTAACAAAACGGTAATATTACCATTAAAGTAATCATATTTTACCTTGGAAAAACCGGAAGAGTTATTCAACAAAATATAGTTATAGAGCAATGCACCGCCGTTAATGTCCTTAACAGACATAGTTTCTCTGACGCCGCCCTTCATTGCAGCAGAAACGTATAGGTCGGACTGGGCAAAGAAACCAAAGGGACGAGCATTGTGCGCCAAAGTGGAAAGAACGTGTCCCTCATTGTCCACAAACAAGTTACCCGAAAGGTCAACCATCGCATTGTCTTGGCGTTGGTTACTGCCGTAAATGGTAAAATATTTGTCGTTGGGATAACGGAAAATATTTTCCTTGATGGTCATGTTGGGCTTCTTTATGGTATCAGGTTTAGACGCGTCAAAAGCGTAGCCAAAGTTTGCAGCAGAAAAGCCGATAAAGGAGCTATTTGTTGCCTTAGTGCAGTTATTGGGAGCGGAGAAATAGTTGCCTTTAATATTGATGACGATTGCATTTGTATAGGAATTCGAATCAGCAAAACCAATCAAAGCCTGATGGTTATAGCTACCGCCCATAGAATCAAAGAACTTATTGTTCAAAATATTATACGTTGCTGAACTGTCATCATACGTAATGGCATTACCGCTCAAAACAGGACGGTAAAACGTTTTTGAATCCCAATCAGTAACAATACAGTTTTTAACAGTTGCTTCGGGTTTGGTCGCATATTCTCCATAAAATGCTGCAGCGGTCTGGGCATTTTCTTTAGAAACGAATATGGGACAAATATGAAAATCAACGGTGTCGGACGAAGATCTGTTGGCTCCGGTGATAAAGGCGCAGTTGTCAATAACCATCTTGTTGCCTACGAGGTTTTGATAGTTGTCGGCGTAAGTCGGATCAGTCTCATTAAGAGAGTTTGCAAGTTTCTTACTGTAATCAAAATAAGAATCTTTAACTTCCAACATTGAGAAGTTTGCACCGCCATTGATTGAAAAAGCGTCGCCACCCAGAGGAGTGGTCAAGTTCTTCACATAGTAGTTAATAACCTTAGCATTAACGTATTGATGAGCCTCATTTGAAACAAGACTGGCAGCTTCGGTACCTGCAAAGCCATCAATAGTGATATTGCTTCTTGCCGGGAATACGAAGGTAGAGGTCAATACAGACTCTGCTATATCTTCAATGCTTCTGTTGTTTTGAACGATTTTGGCTTCGGCTTTGTTGCCGCGCTTTTCGTTTACGGGGTTTTTGCCTGCCATCGCGCCAAGCAGATAAACGTTGAGCAACTGATCAACGCGAGGTACGGCACTTCCTGCCTTAGAGGACAAGGTTGCCTTTTCCAAACCGCCATAGGTACCGGGAGCAAAAACAGCTACAAAGTCTTGTGACTTGGTGCTGTCTGCCACCCAAGCGGCAGAATATGCTTCCATTTGTGTTTTGAGGTCTGCCATGGTTGCAAAAGCGTTAACACCCCAAGTGAGCGTGTACTTCTTAGCGTTAGGAGCGAAGGTGTACTCAAAGGTATCACCTACTTTGGCTGCAGGAGCAGTGCTCCAGGCAGAATCGAAGAAGAATATGTTTTCTGTAGGCTTATTGGTGCCTTCCAGGGTTGTAACTTGTGTGTAGTGATCCACAGGTTCTTCGGTGTCTTCGCCGGGAACCGTAAAGTTTACCTTATAGAAGGTACTCATAGAAGGAATCGAACCAAGCAGCATTGTATATACGCTCTTGGTACCTGCATCGCAGGTAAATTCAGTCATCTTCTTGCCACCAAAACCTTCGGTGGAGAATGCAACGGTTCCTGTCGGAGCCGAAATTCTGAAGCTGGATTCATTGATCACAGTGCCTGCGGCAACAGTTGCTTCGATGATATAGGGGTCTTCCACAGTGCCCTTACCGCTTGTGTAGGAATAAGGGAAATTGTTAACACGGGTAATTTCGGGATTTTCTTTGCCGATATTA
>JAZROO010000067.1:0-39145 GCA_045648705.1 Eubacteriales bacterium
TTATTTCTTACGTTGCGATTCTTGTGGAATGACGATGCACACAGTGTTTCATCAGATTGGCGACAAAAGTGCCCCGTTCTTGTCTAACCCCTCACCCCGTGACAATATGACAATGATGACGATTGATGTTGTTGGCGATAAAGCGGAGAACTTTGACATGGCAGGCAAAGAAATGTCTATATGGGAATTAAATCAACTTGCAGAAGGAAAATAATAAGTTTGCCCTTCAAAAAAATAATGATTAAAGTGCACCAACTTTAAGAAGAAAGGACTATGACATTTTGTGTGTCATAGTCCTTTTAAAATAATTTGCACCAAGTTTGCACCAAAGCAGATTTATGAGCAAAAAGAAAACCCCGAAAACCGTGATGGTTTCGGGGTTTTTGTTTGTTTTGAAATAATACAGATTATCTCTTGGAGAACTGAGGAGCGCGACGAGCGGCCTTTAAGCCGTACTTCTTTCTTTCCTTCATTCTGGGGTCACGAGTCAGGAAACCTGCCTTCTTGAGTTCGGGACGCAGGGTTTCATCAGCCTCGAGCAAAGCTCTGGCAACACCATGACGAATTGCGCCTGCCTGACCGGTTACACCACCGCCATTAACAGAAACCAATACGTCATACTTACCTTCAGCGCCAATCAATACGAGAGGCTGACGGCAAATGGTCTTAAGAGTTTCCAAACCAAAATATTCATCAATATCTCTGCCGTTGATGGTAACCTTGCCGGTACCGGGCAACAGACGAACACGAGCAACGGAAGATTTTCTTCTGCCGGTGCCATAGAAATAAGCTTCGTTATTATACATAGTTCCGTTCCTCCTACTTTACAAAAATTTCAGGCTTTTGAGCAGCCAGGTTGTGATTTTCGTCTTTGAAGACTCTAAGTCTGGTCATGCACTTATCAGCAATCTTGTTCTTGGGAAGCATACCCTTAACTGCCAACTCAACTGCCATTTCAGGCTTCTTAGCCATCAAATCACGATAGTTGATTTCTTTCAGACCGCCGATCCAACCGGTATGATGACGATAGTATTTATCATCCAACTTATTGCCGGTCAAAACAATCTTAGAAGCATTCAGAACGATAACGCAATCACCGCAATCGCAATGAGGAGTGAAATCAGGTCTGTGTTTGCCTCTTAAAATAGTAGCAACTTGAACAGCAACACTACCCAGGGTCTTGTCTGCTGCGTCAATGATGTACCACTTACGATCTACATTTTCAATTTTCTTCATAAAAGTAGACATTCTCTATATCCTCCTAAAATAATATATCAATTTAAGCCTTGCTAATTATAGTATAGGAATCATGGAAAGTCAATATATTTTTAAAACTTTTTTAAATTATGATTTAAATTCTCTCGTTTTCTTTCATTTTCTTTATTTTTCTTCGTTTTACTAACTTTCTATTTTCATTCTTGTTCATTCAGATGCAATACATCAAACGGAGTTAAAACGCCCAATATCTTTTCATTTGGTTTTCCGTTTTCGGTAATAAAGATCATTGCAAGACGCTTTTTGTCACTCCCTACTGCTTCAAATGCCTTGCCTGCTTGCCGAATCGTCATAGATTTTGAAACAAACAAAAATCTTTCGGTACAGTGATTATCAATCTTAAGAAGCTCTCCAAAATCAGCAACTGTAAAATCACGGGCAATACCGCGCTCATGTTCCAAAACATACGCAAACGGCAAACTGATACTGAAAACGCCAAAAAACCTGCCGTTGTCCATTACTGGAACATGGGAAAAGCCACGTCCTTTCATTTTATGCATCAAAGAAAAAGCACGAGTGTCGAGTGTTGTCGTCATCACTTTATCAAAAGGCGTAGCACATTCCATCACCAACGGCGGATTGCTCACATAATTTAAAATTCTTTCAAGAAGTTGTAATACCTCGTCACTCGGCTCAACGATTGGATTGCCTCCAATATCTGCGTGGTGCGTAAGTAAATTACGAATTTCTCTGCAAGTATTCAGTTCCTCTCTGAAATATGGATTAGAACGATCATTGATATATTCCATAATGGCACTGGTGTATCTTCTATTATCGGAATATTGCAATGCAAGTAACTCCTCCAGCTCACGATACATTTCCAAAAAACGATCTACTTTCATTTTACACCTCACATCAATCATTATCATAATTATATATTTTCATAAAGTATATTGTCAACTTTATTGTTTCACCTTGATTTGAAAATTCGTTTATGCTATACTTGGCTCATAAAACTAAAAAAGGAGTACCTATTATGTCTAACCCCATCGTAACTTTTGAAATGGAAAACGGCGATATTATGAAAGCAGAGCTTTATCCCGATATCGCACCCAACACTGTCAACAACTTCATTTCCTTGATTCAAAAAGGATTTTTTGACGGTATTATCTTCCATCGTTGCATTCCCGGTTTTGTGATTCAAGGCGGAGACCCCACCGGCACCGGTATGGGCGGCCCCGGATACAGTATTGAGGGAGAATTCAATGCCAACGGCATCGCCAATGACCTGCACCACAGCGAAGGTGTTCTCTCTATGGCAAGAGCCCAAGATCCTAATTCCGCAGGAAGCCAATTCTTCATTTGCGTAGGTGACGCCAGTTTTCTTGACGGTCAATATGCCGGTTTCGGTAAAATCATCGAAGGAATGGATGTTGCCCTTGATATTGCCGAGCAAGAAACCAATATGATGGACAAACCTCTGAAGGATCAAAAAATGCAAAAAGTCACCGTTGAAACATTTGGAATCGAATATTCCGAACCCGAAGTTTTCTAAAAAGAAAAGTGCAAATCATAATGATTTGCACTTTTTTATTTTATTCTTAATTGCCAGAATGCAAGCGCGCCTGCCGCGGCAACATTTAATGAATCAACATTATTAGACATTGGGATTTTAACGGTGTAATCGCAATTTGCAATTGTTGATGCCGCCAATCCGTCACCTTCCGTTCCCAAAATAATGGCAAGTTTGTCCTCTGCCATCAGCGTAGGATCATCAATACTAACCGAATCATCGCTTAATGCCAACGCGGCCGTCTTAAACCCAAGGTCTCTTAATTTAGAAAGACCGATTTGCGGCCACTCATCAAGATTTTCGGAAATACGGGTCCACGGCACTTGAAAAACCGTCCCCATGCTGACGCGCACAGCGCGGCGACAAAGAGGATCACAGCAAGTTGAAGTCAACAATACCGCATCAATATTGAGTGCCGCAGCAGATCTGAAAATCGCACCGATATTGGTGGAATCTGCCACACCCTCCAGCACCGCCACACGCTTTGCACCCTCACAAAGAGATTGCATCGGTTTTAACATCGGGCGGCGCATCGCGCATAATATACCTCTTGTCAGTTCATATCCCGTAAGCTGTGACAAAACTGCCCGTTCAGCAGTATATACGTCGCAGTTCGGGCATCGATTTATAATTTCCGCCCCTTGACCCTCAATATGCTTTCGTTCCATCAACAAAGAGATCGGTTGATATCCTGCATCCAATGCCCTATGAATCACCTTGGGGCTTTCTGCAATAAAAATTCCCTTTTCCTCTTCCAATCGATTACGAAGTTGCGCTTCGGTCAAACGAGCATACACGTCAAGTTCTGTTGCATTTAAATCAGTTATCTCAATAATATTTGCCATTCTGTCCTCCTGATAGAGATGGTTTTGGCGTATGACAATCATAGCATATCTCCCCTAATTTTACAATAGATTTATATATGATTATCAAATATTGCTATTTAAAATGGCGTGTGATACAATGAATTTACCACAAGGAGTGAATATATGAAGATAGAACTACAGAAATGGACATTTAATGATAAAAAGGAACTAATCTCTATTTGCAACACAATAGATCGACGTTACCTGTCCGACAGATTACCAAATCCCTACACCGAGCAATCCGCAAATTGGTGGCTGCATATGATAGCCGATAACGAAGGAAAAACGGGCGTTTTTAGAAAAATAGTGGTAGACGGCATAATTGTCGGCACCATTTCAGTTGAACAGAAAGCAGATGTATTTCGTAAAGATGCCGAAATAGGATATTTTTTGTTGCCGGAGCAAAGTTCTAAAGGAATTATGACCAAAGCCGCCAAAGAAATATGCGAAATTGCTTTTAAAGAGTTAGATATCATTAGAATTACAGGTCTTGTTTACGAGCCAAATATAGCTTCAAAAAAGGTGCTTTTGAACAATGGATTTACTTATGAGGGCACCATGCACAATGCAGTTATTAAAAACGAAAAAATTTATAACCTATGCATCTATGGTAAATACAAATAAATAGCAGGCACGGAAATTCATTCCGTGCCTGCTTTGTTGAGCCTTTATTAGTTTATTTGAAGTATCTGTTGAGAAGACCCTCAAATGCTTTACCATGTCTTGCTTCATCGCGTGCCATTTCATGAACGGTATCGTGGATAGCATCCAGACCCTGCTCTTTTGCACGTTTGGCAAGATCAAACTTACCTGCAGTTGCACCGTTTTCGGCATCAACTCTCATTTCAAGATTCTTCTTGGTAGAATCGGTAACAACTTCGCCCAAGAGTTCTGCAAACTTAGCAGCATGCTCTGCTTCTTCCCAAGCAGCTTTTTCCCAGTAAAGACCGATTTCGGGATAGCCTTCACGATGAGCAACTCTTGCCATTGCAAGATACATACCAACCTCGGAGCACTCACCCTCGAAATTAGCTCTCAGATCCATAATAATATCTTCGCTGACACCCTTAGCAACACCTACAACGTGTTCAGCAGCCCAAGTTCTCTCATCTGCTTGCTCGGTAAACTTGGAAGCAGGTACTTTACATTGGGGGCAAAATTCAGGTGCAGTTTCACCTTCGTGAACATATCCACATACTTGGCATACAAATTTTTTCATTTTATAATTCCTCCTAATTGATAATTGTTTTTGTTTGATGATTAAAGTATAATCAAAAAAACTCAATTTGTCAACTATTTTTTAAAAAATTTTTTAAAAAAATAATTATATTTCATTTATATGCAAAACTTTAAAGCTTTATGGTTGATAATGCATTTTGAGCAGCCGCCTGCTCTGCCTCTTTTTTGCTTTTGCCGGTGCCCTTTCCGACTTGTTTTTCATTTACGTATACTATTGCCGAAAAAATCTTATCGTGATCCGGTCCGCTTTCCGCAAGTTGTTCATAACTTACTCTTGCGCCGGGAATCTGTTGCACGTATTCTTGAAGTGCAGTTTTATAATCGGTATCTTCCTCTAAAGTATGATGGCAAATAATGGGAAGCAAAAATTTCTCCACTTGCTCCATATCACTGTCCAAGTATATAGCGGCAAGCAACGCCTCAAAAGCATCAGCAAGAATTGAAGGGCGTTCTCTGCCGCCGCATTTCTCTTCTCCCTTGCCCAGTAACAATGCATCACCTAAACCAATTTCTTTTGCATACTCGCACAATGCACCCTCACAAACATGAGCGGCACGAATTTTTGTAAGTTCTCCTTCGGGCTTGTGCGGAAACGTCTCATACAGATGGCGCGCAACAATAAAACCCAAAATAGAGTCTCCCAAAAATTCCAACCGTTCATTACATCCAAAATGGCCCAGTCGATGTTCATTTGCATAAGAAGCGTGACATAACGCTTTTTTTAGATACTCAGAATTTGAAAAGGTGTATCCTATACGTTTTTCAAGTTCATTAAAGTTCATAATTATTCCTCACAAAATACAAATAAGGGGGCGTCCAAAGACGCCCCTGAAATTATTTAGATTCAATATAATCCAAAACATCACCGACGGTCTTGAATTTTTCCATATCCTCGTCTTCAATCTGAATCTCAAATTCTTCCTCAACACTCATAACGAGTTCAACAAGTGCCAAAGAATCTGCGCCCAGATCTTCCAGAGTAGTATCTTCCGAAATGGTGGTTTCATCAATTCCGAGTTGATCAGCAATAATTGTAGTTAGCTTTTCAAGATTGCTCATAAACAAGCCTCCCTTCTTCCTTTCTTGCTATAATAATATAAATATTACCGCAGATTGTCAAGAATTATTCTTTATTTTGCGCAAGATTTTCGGTAATTTTTTCAATCAGTCCGCTACGCGAGAATTCAACCGCTTGGCGGATTGCATTTTTAAATGCTCTTGCATCCGAAGAACCGTGTGCCTTGATAACAGGCTTTGTCACGCCCAGAAGCGGCGCTCCACCATGTTCTTTATAATCTACTTTCTTTTTAAATTTGCTCAAATTTTTGTACACAAACAATGCGCCAATCATACCAAAAACATTCTTTTTAAAAAGGTCAGAAATGTTTTTTGCAAGCATTTTGCCAACGCCTTCATACATTTTAAGTGCAATGTTTCCGGTAAAGCCATCCGTTACCGCCACTTCGCAACCGCCAAGCGCAATGTCTCTGGCTTCGATATTTCCAACAAAATTCAGTGTTGAATTTTTTAAAAGCGGATATGCCTCCAGTTGCAGCTGTGTCCCTTTGCACTCCTCGGTGCCGTTGTTAAGCAATCCAACACGAGGTGCATCAATATGATACATTTCTTTCATATAGATACTTCCCATAATGCCGAAGTGCAACAAATATTCAGGTGTACACTCAACATTGGCGCCACTGTCAATCAACATAGTAGCCCCTGTTTCCGATGGCATAACAGGTGCCATCGCCGCGCGACTGATGCCTTTGATGCGTTTGACAATCAATGTCGCTCCTGTCAGCAAAGCTCCGCTGTTACCTGCAGAAACCACAGCATCTGCTTCTCCATCCTTAACCAGCTTCATAGCAAGCGACATAGAGGAGTTTTTCTTGGAACGAACTGCCGTCATCGGATCATCTTCCATCGAAATAACAACGTCTGTATGATGATAAGAAAAACCATCAGCGCAAATCTTGTTTTCCTCAATGGTCTTTTTGATAATTTCCTCATTACCGACCAAAACAATTTCAATACCAAGTTCCTTTACCGCTTGTGCGCTTCCTTTAATTATTTCTAACGGGGCATTGTCTCCACCGAAAGCATCCACTGCAATTCTCATTTTTTACTCCTCAAATTTCGTGTTTTTGTACATATTGGTCCAGAATATCAAGAGCGCGCAAAGATATAGCCGTGTATCGTTCTTGTTTATTTTTAATGCGCGTATCCAACGAAGTAATAATTCCGAAATTGATATTCATGGGTTGAAAATTTGTTACACTTTCATCACTGATATAGTGCGCCAGTGCTCCGATTGCCGTTTCCTGCGGGAACAAAACCTCATCTTGTCCCAAAATTCTTCGTGCAAGGTTTAGTCCTGCCATCAAACCACTTGCGGCACTTTCGACATACCCTTCCACACCTGTCATCTGACCGGCAAAGTATAAATCACGTTGTTCTTTTAATGAATAATAAGGCGTTAACAACCCGGGCGAATTAATATATGTATTACGATGCATAACACCATAACGAACAAATTCCGCATTCTCAAGCCCCGGAATCATCGAAAACACTCTTTTTTGTTCTCCGAAAGTTAAATGGGTTTGAAAGCCCACCAAGTTATAAAGTGTACCGGTTGCATTATCTTTTCGCAACTGCACAACTGCATAACTTCTCTTTCCTGTTCTTGAATCAATTAAACCTACCGGTTTCAAAGGGCCAAACAGTAACGTCTGCTCTCCTCTTTTTGCCATCACTTCAACCGGCATACAGCCCTCAAAAACCTTTTGCTCTTTGTCAAACTCGTGCAACGGTGCTTGTTTGGCATTGATAAGTTCATTATAAAAAGCGGTATACTGTTCCTTATCCATCGGACAATTTATATAATCCGGTGTACCCTTATCATAGCGAGAGGCAAAAAACGCCACATCCATATTAATACTGTCTTTAGTTACGATCGGTGCTGCGGCATCAAAAAAATGCAAGAATTTTTTACCCAACTTTTCACCGATTGCCGCACTCAAAGCATCAGACGTCAACGGGCCGCTGGCTATAACAGCATTTGATTTCGGCAGTTCAGTTACCTCACCTTGCTTTATTGTAATGTTGGGATGTTCACTGATCTTTTTGGTAACGAGAGCAGCAAATGCCTCACGGTCAACAGCCAGAGCACCGCCCGCAGGCACTGCGGTTTCATCCGCAGCAGCCATAATTACCGAATTTAACTTTCGCATCTCAGTCTTAAGCAATCCTACAGCATTTGCAAGACCATCTGCTCTTAAAGAATTTGAACAACACAGTTCCGCAAAATAATCGGTCGAATGTGCCGGTGTGCGTTTTATCGGCTTCATTTCATAAAGCGTAACTTCTACACCTCGGTTTGCAAGCTGCCAAGCCGCTTCACAACCGGCAAGACCTGCACCAATTACCGTTGCTTTCATATTCTAACCTTTACTTTCTTCTTTTTTTGCCGCCGGACATGCACTGTTGGCACAGTAAAGTTGACGGTATCTGTTATTCCGACGATACAAATTCTTTCCACAATGGGGACATGTTTCCTTTTGAGGAATATCCCACGTCATAAAATCACATTTAGGATTGTGTTCACATCCGTAATATGTTTTACCCGCTTTGGAACGCTTTTGCAAAATCTTGCCGCCGCACTTAGGACAAGTAACGCCGGTATCGATTATAATAGCTTTTGTAAATTTACACTCAGGATAACCGGGACAAGCCAAAAACTTTCCGAATCTTCCATTCTTAATTACCAGATTCTTACCGCAGTTCGGGCAAATTTCTTCGGTGACTTCATCGGGCACCTTAACTCTTGTATCCTTCAGTTTATCCTCTGCCTTGCTCAAGTTAGATGAAAACTCTTTATAGAAAGGATCAATTACCTTTTGCCACTGTACTTTGCCATCTTCAATGGTATCCAGTTTTTTCTCGATTTTTGCGGTAAAATCGCAATCTACGATATCAGGGAAATTCTCTTTCATCAAGTCGGTGATAATCTCGCCCAATGCCGTCGATTTAAGATTCTTTCCATCACGCTCAACATATTCTCTTGCAAGAATAGTAGTAATGATCGGAACATAAGTAGAAGGTCTGCCGACTTCAGCTTCTTCCAATGCTTTAATCAAAGATGCTTCCGTATAACGTGCAGGCGGCTGAGTAAAGTTCTGCTCTTTATCAAGCTGGACCAACTTCAGAACGTCGCCTTCAGCAAGTTTGGGAAGTTTTTTTGCAGTTTCATCTTTTTCGGTATCAGCATATACTTTGCTGTATCCGGCAAATTTCATACACTGGGTGCTGAATTTAAAGATATACTTGCCATCAGAAAAAGCCGCACTTAACGTATCGTATGTTGCATCGCTCATCTGAGATGCCATAAAGCGTTCATAAATCAATTTATATATGCGGTATTGATCCATTGTCAATGAGCCGCGTACTTTTTCAGGAGTCAAATGAGTCGTCGTAGGACGAATCGCCTCATGGGCGTCCTGTGCACTTTTTTTAGTCTTATAGATGCGACGACGGGCAGGATAAAACTCCTTACCATAATTTTCAACAATAAATTCTTTTGCGGCGGCGGCAGCATCGTCTGAGATACGCATAGAGTCCGTTCTCATATACGTAATCAAACCAACAAGTCCCTCTTGCTCTACTTCCACACCTTCGTAAAGTTCCTGTGCCGCTTTCATGGTACGTCTTGCTTGGAAATTCAAACGCTTAGAAGCTTCTTGTTGCAAGGTAGACGTTGTAAACGGAGGCGCAGGACTTTTGCTTTTAGTAGCAATTTTTAACTGACTGACAGAAAAATCTGCATTCACAATTTCTTGATAAAGGCGCTCTGCCTCATCTGCATTATGAATATCCAATTTTCCGCGCTGGGTGCCGTAAAACTTTGCTTTCATTTTGGCAGTGGAATCGGTTTTGGTGAAAATTCCGTCCAATGTCCAATATTCTTGCGGAACAAAATCACGAATTTCCTGCTCACGTTCCACAATCAAAGCAGTAGCCACCGATTGAACGCGGCCTGCCGACAATCCTTTTTTAACCTTTTTCCATAAAAACGGGGATAACTTATAGCCAACAATACGGTCTAACACACGACGAGCTTGTTGCGCATCCACCAAATCTTGATTAATTACCGTAGGATTTTGAATGGCTGTATTAACCGCATTTTTGGTGATTTCATTAAAAGTAATTCTGTTTTTTTCATTCGGATCTAAGCCAAGCAAGGTGCAAAGATGCCATGAAATTGCCTCTCCCTCACGGTCAGGGTCGGTAGCAAGAAAAACTTTTTCAGCATTTTTAACATCTTTTTTAAGGCCGTTGATTACCTGACTCTTACCGCGAATAGAAATGTATTTGGGTGCATAACCGTTATCTACATCAATACCGAAATCGCTTTTGGGCAAATCTCTGACATGACCGACAGATGCGACCACCTTATATTTCTTTCCCAGATATTTTTCGATTGTTTTTGCCTTAGCAGGAGACTCAACAATTACTAAATTTGCCATATTATCTCAAACCTCTCAAGTAATGATTTTATATTTTCCACCGGGGATTGCTTCTATCCACCCGTTTATTTCCATCAAAGTAAGTTGTGAAAGAACAATATGTGTTGCAAGGTCGCTTTTGGCAACGATCTCGTCGATCGTGTTTCCTTCATGCGTCATTGCCCCATACACTATTTGCTGCTCTTGACTTTCAAATTCATTTTGACTGATAGATTGAACATATTTCTCGAAACCATCGTCCTCTACCACAATGTCAAAAAGTTCATCTTTATATTTGGGTTTATAATATTCCACAATATCCATCGCCTCTATGACCGGAATAGCGCCGTCGCGAAGCAAAAGATTATTTCCTGCAAAGGTGGGGTCTAACAATCCACCCGGAATACTGAAAACGTCTTTTCCTTGTGATAAAGCGTAATTTGCAGTCATTTGTGTACCGCTTCTGCGAGGAGATTGTAAAATAAGAGTGCCCGGAGTAAAAGCACTTAATAAACGATTTCGAATCTTATAAGCGTCACGCTGCCCTTTCTCTCCCGGCAACCATTCGCTTACTACCGCGCCGTTTGTCACAACATCCTTGAAAAGATACTTTACTCTTGGCGACACAGATAAAATACCGCACGGTAATAGCAAAACACATCTACCGTCAGCCGCAATCACCGATTTATATAATGCCTCTTCGTTTCCTTGCGCCACACCGCAAACAATTGTAAACCCGGCCAAGCTTAGATTTCTGCCGAAATCTGCGGTAATTGCCTCCCCTGATGTCGTGGAATATCGTGTACCCACAACTGTAAGCATCGGTGTTTTTAAACACTCAAGGAATTTACCCCGATAAAACAACATACATGGCGGCAATGCAATTCTTCGCAAATCTTCCGGATATTGTTCTTCATCAATAGACAAAATGCCGATGTCAAAACGCTCACATTGTCCCAAAATATTATATGCTGACGTCAGGTCTTTATTTTCAAGGGCAGAAAGATAATTTTGAGGTACGCCCCAATCAGTATATTGCTTTTTATCGGATTGAAAAACCGTTTCAATATCACCTGCAACACTATATAGGGCATACATCATTTTAATATTGCCCTCAAGCGCTAATCGCAGCCATATCCAATACAAGTGTCGATTCATACATCAAACCTCTTTGCATTAAAAGACTGCCATAACACAACTGCGGTTGCAGCCGCAGCGTTTAATGATTCATTTTTGCCCACCATCGGAATCAATACACTTTGGTCACACAGGCTCAAAATTTCCTCAGAAACGCCGTTTCCCTCGTTCCCGATAACAATAACGCACTTTCTTGAAAAATCCGCTTCCGGCAGCAAAATATCATTGCCCGTCAATGCGGTTGCATATAGAAAATACCCTTTTGATTTTAGTTCTTTTAAAGATTCCGCCAAATCACCGCGATGAACGCGCACTCTGAAAGAAGATCCCATCGCGCCCCTGAGTACTTTAGAGGAATATAAATCCACCGTTTGATTGGAGCAAAGTATATCTTTTACACCAAAAGCTTCTGCTGTTCGTAACATTGAGCCGAAATTGGCAGGATCGGATACCCCGTCCAGCGCCAAAACAACGTCGCCCCCAATATCCTTAGTCTCATATTCCGTCATTGCGGCAACCATAACGATTTTTTGAGGAGTTTTGGCGGTAGAAATTTTGGATATTACAGCATCGCTCACCTGAAAACACTGCGCACTCGGGCAACGAGCGGCAAGCGCAAGTGCCTGCTCATTATCACCGCACAAGCAATAACGAATATCCAGTCCGTTTTCAAGTGCTTCCCTACATAGTTTAACACCCTCGAGTAAAAACATTTTTTCTGTTTTTCGGGCCGCGGCAGTATTCAGTTTCACCAAAGATTTTATCAACGGATTTTGCAAACTGGTAATGCGTTCCATAAGCGCTGCCCTTTCTGTAATATAATGTAGGAATTTTTCAAGCCTTTTAATAATAACACACCTATTGTGTCTTTGCAAGTACCAAAATCGAATCACGTTCCTCAAAGAAAAAAAGAGAAGTGAAAAACACTTCTCTTTTTTGGTTTGTAAATTAAATTACTTGAGTTCGACTTTAGCGCCGGCTTCTTCAAGTTTAGCCTTGAGATCTTCAGCCTCATCCTTGGATGCGCCTTCTTTGATAGCCTTGGGAGCGGACTCAACGAGTTCCTTAGCTTCCTTCAGACCCAGACCGGTCAGCTCACGAACAACTTTGATAACGCCGATCTTCTTGTCGCCTGCAGATACCAGAACAACATCAAACTCGGTCTTCTCTTCAGCAGCAGCGGCAGCAGGACCAGCAGCAACAGCAACAGGAGCAGCAGCGCTTACGCCAAATTCTTCTTCAATTGCCTTAACCAGATCAGCAAGTTCCATAACGTTAAGGGCTTTAATCTCTTCAATGATATTTTCAATAGCCATTTTAGTTTCCTCCAAAATTAATTTTTATTTTTATTATGCAGGGGTAGATTCGTTTTTCTGTTCAACTACAGCGTTCAGAGCTCTTGCCAAACCGGAGATATTGCCGTTAAGAGCAATACACAGCATGGTGAGCAAGGTTTCTTTGGACGGCAGTTTTGCAATCTTGTCAACTTCTTCCAGAGACAAGACCTTACCTTCCATAAAACCACCCTTCAGTTTGAAGTTCTCGTGGTCTTTGGAAAACTCATGCAGAATCTTAGCGGGTGCAATCAGATCATCCTTGGACATCGCGATAGCGGTGGTACCGTTAAGAACGTCATCAAGACCCTCCATTTCAGCTTCTTTCAGAGCAAGCTTTGTCAGGGTGTTCTTTACAACAGTGTAATGAACGCCTGCTTCTCTGAGCTGAGCACGCAACTTGGTGTCATCTGCAACGTTGATGCCGCTGTAATCAACCAAAACACCACTGATGGAGCCTTTGATCTGTTCAGCAAGTTCTGCAACGATTGCTTTCTTTTGTTCCAATACTTTTTGACTGGGCATTGTGTTCACCTCACTTATCATTCAATCAACAAAAATGCTCCCAAACAGCAGACGCAGTTTGGGAGCAACTTAAACTAATACAAGTTTCCCCTCCTCGGCTGGCGGATAAACCCTTTAAGCTGATGCACCGGCTGTCTGCGAAGCAAGAATGTGTTAAGTTTACCACTAAAAAGTGGATTTGTCAAGCAAAACTTATACGAGTTTTGCAGAATTGATCTTGATGCCGGGGCCCATGGTGGATGCAACGGTGCAGCTTCTGATGTACTGACCCTTTGCAGCAGCGGGCTTTGCCTTAATTACGGCAGCAAGCAAAGTGTTGAAGTTCTCGGAAAGTTTGGCTTCGCCAAAAGAGGCTTTACCAATCGGGCAGTGAATAATGTTGGTTTTGTCCAATCTGTATTCAATCTTACCGGCTTTGATCTCTTCAATAGCCTTGGCAACGTCCATTGTAACGGTACCTGCTTTGGGGTTGGGCATCAAGCCCTTGGGGCCCAATACTTTACCAAGACGGCCAACCAGACCCATCATATTGGGAGTGGCAACGATGATATCAAAGTCAAACCAGTTTTCCTTTTGAATCTTCTCAACCATATCCTCAGCGCCAACGAAATCGGCACCTGCAGCTTTTGCTTCATCAGCCTTAGCATCTTTAGCAAAAACCAAAACGCGAACGGTTTTACCGGTTCCGTGAGGCAGAACTACTGCACCACGAACCTGTTGGTCGGCGTGACGGGAGTCAACACCGAGTTTTACGTGAACTTCTACGGTTTCATCAAACTTAGCTCTGGCAGTTTTGGTAACCAGATCCATAGCTTCAGAAACATCGTATAATTTCTGACGGTCAATGAGCTTTGCGCTCTCGACGTAGGATTTTCCTCTTTTCATTACTTCTAATTCCTCCTTATGTGGTTACACGGATAAATCCTCCCACATACACCATTAAAGTGTAAGTACGGATCAGCCGATTACTCTTCGACTGTAACGCCCATACTTCTGCAAGTACCGGCGATCATGCTCATAGCAGCTTCCACACTGGCAGCATTCAGGTCTGCCTTCTTGGTCTCTGCAATAGCCTTGAGTTGCTCTTTGGTAATTTTTGCAACTTTTGTTTTGTTCGGTACGCCGGAGCCGCTTTCAATACCAACAGCTTTCTTGATCAGAACTGCTGCAGGCGGAGTCTTTGTGATAAAAGAGAAAGAGCGATCCGCATACACGGTGATGACAACGGGAATCAAATAACCGATGTCGTTTTTGGTTCTCTCGTTAAATTCCTTAGCAAATGCCATAATGTTAACGCCGTGCTGACCGAGTGCAGGTCCAACAGGCGGTGCAGGTGTGGCTTTACCGGCAGGAATTTGCAATTTGATGTAGCCTACTACTTTTTGTGCCAACTTGTACACCTCCCTTAAGGTTAAATGTGGTAATATGGCGGAAAGACCTTCTTTCCTCCCACTCTAATAAACGCGCACCAGCGCAGTTTATCCTACTCTAACGGTACAACCTGTCCAACATTCAGTTCAACAGATGTTTCCCGTCCAAACATGGATACAACAAGCTTCAAGCGTTGTTTATCCGCTGTGACTTCAGTGATCTCACCGGTGAATCCGCTCATGGCGCCGTCAACGATTTTAACGTTCATACCCTTTTCGTAGTCACAAGTTACGACGGTATTCTCAACGCCCAGCTTTTCAACTTCTTCCGGTGTTAATGGAATCGGCTTTGTTGTTGCACCGACAAATCCGGTCACACCTCTGGTATTTCTTACAATATACCAAGTTTCATCGGTGAGTACCATCTTGACCAGTACATAACCGGGAAACAACTTACGTTCCCGTTCCTTTTTGCCTTTATCAGTAATATCCACAACCGTTTCGGTCGGAATTCTGACATCGCAAATAACTTCTTCAAGTTTTCTGTTCTCAATGATCTTTTCAAGGTTCGTTGCCACCTTATTCTCATAACCGGAATAAGTGTGAATAACATACCATTGTGCTTTTTGTGCCATATCTTCTATCCTTACCTATTAGCGAATCAACAGGTCAAGACCGAAGTTGAACAAAAGATCCAACAAGAACACGAATGCGCCCACCAAAACAACCGTTACAATTACAACGATGGTTTTATTAAGTGTTTGACTCGGTGTCGGCCAGATGACTCTTTTAAAAGCCTCAATGCGAACTTCCTTGAAGAAATTGCCGATTCTGGAAAAAATATTCTTTTTCTTGGTTTTTTGCTCAGCCATTCCCATGCCTCCTTTTCGACAAAACGAAATTATTTGGTTTCTTTATGCAGGGTATGCTTTTTGCAGAATCTGCAATACTTGTTCATTTCCAGTCTTTCCGGATCGTTCTTTTTGTTTTTCATTGTGTCATAGTTTCTTTGTTTGCATTCTGTGCAAGCAAGCGTAATTTTAACGCGCATATCGGCACCTCCTGTATTTAAATTGCCTCCCTGATAAATTTAGAGCTATTTTTGAACACACGAAAATCAGCCCCATGACAGGTAAGAGCAATTATAACACACCAATTTCAAAAGGTCAATCATTTTTTTAGATTTTTTTAAATTTCTTGACCCAAAGGCGTTTCTATACTATAATAAATTTAAAATAGGAAAAAAACGACAACGAATCGAGGGTTTTTATGAGTAAAAATATTGTTATCCTCACTATGGGGTTGAATATCGGCGGTGCTGAAACGCACATTGTGGAACTTGCAGGTGCACTTCGCGCCAAGGGACACAAAGTTACCGTTTTTTCAAACGGAGGTCCGTTTACAGAGCAACTTGAAAAGTCAGGTGTTGCTCACATTTCGGCACCCATGAATAACAAACGCCTTTCCAGTTTAATTCATTCATACAGAACGTTACTTCGTTTTTGTAAAAATGAAAAACAAAAAGTCAGTGTTATTCACTCGCACACCCGCATCACAAATTTCATAGCCAACCTTGTATGCAAAAAATTAGACATCCCCATGGTCACTACCGTACACTTCAATTTCAAACTGAATTTTTGGACCAAGATGTTTTCTCGCTGGGGTATCCGCTCCCTTGCTGTTAGTGAGGATTTGAGAAAATACGTTGCCGACGGATACGGAATTGACCCAAACAAAGTGCGCATCACCGTTAACGGCATTAACCTAAATACCTTTTCAAAACAAACCAACCCTTCCCTGCGCGCACAATATGGTTTAAATGAAGATAACAAGGTAGTTCTTTGCGTTTCACGTATTGACACCGGTGCTTGTGAAAACGTTTTTCATTTTCTTGAATCTGCCGAGGAAATATATCAATCGGTACCGCAAGCCAGAATTGTTATCGTCGGCAACGGCAATCGGTATGCCGAGCTTGAAAAATTGGCGCAAACCATCAATGCAAACACTTGCGAAAATTACATTCAGCTTGCCGGCGCCAAAACCAACATTGCAGATTATCTGCATATGGCTGACGCTTTTGCCGGAGTTTCACGTTCGGCTCTGGAGGCAATGGCATGCAAATTGCCTACCATTATTATAGGAAACCAAGGATATCTGGGTGTTTATTCTGAAAAAATATTACCCGCTTGCATTGAAACCAATTTCACTTGCCGCGGATATGACTATGTTTCGGCGCACGAAGTGGCAGAAATTATGATTTCAATGCTGCAAACTCCTGAAGCTTTTGAAGAAAACATCACGTCTGCTCACAAGCTTATTGAACAACGCTATTCCGTAACCGCCATGGCACAAGATGCACTTGACTCATACCAAGAAGCGCAAGATGATATGCGCCCCAATGATTTAATGATCAGTGGTTATTACGGAACGCATAACTTTGGTGATGACGTCACGCTCAAATCAATTATAAACAATGTATCAAAACAATTCCCTGTAAAAAAAGTAGCGGTTTTGAATCACTATGCCGCCAACGACCCGTCAGATCCGAGAATTGTTTATCTGCACCGATTTAATTTGTTGAAAATATTGCCGCTTATGAAGAAAACCAAATTATTTGTTTTAGGTGGTGGCTCACTGTTGCAGGACGTCACCTCAAACCGCAGTATTTTTTACTATTTGTTTATGTTGTCTCACGCGCAAAAATTCGGATGCAAAACCATGATATATGCCAACGGAATCGGTCCGATCGTCAAGAAAGTTCATCAAAAATGGACACTGAAAGCTCTTGAAAAAGCAAACCGCATCACCATCAGAGACAATATCTCTCATCAATATCTTACCGATTTAGGTCTGCGTAACCAAAACATTCAATTGACTGCCGACGAGACATACAATTATGATATTTCGGAAAAGTTTGCTTTACCGGAAATTGCCCTTCCCCACGACCAAAAGATTTTCCTTGTAAATCTGCGCACCTACAATAGCTTTTCAAAGGACATTTCTACCGACATTGCCGAAGCTGTCAACCAAATTGCCACCAAATACGAGATGTTTCCCGTATTAATGCCGGTACAATTTTCGCAAGACTACCCACTGCTCAAAAAAGTTTCTGAAAAATTAAGCGTAGAGCACCACATATTTGATCAAAAATTAACCAAAGAGCAAATCATTGCTTTAATAGACAGATGCGACTGCATCCTCACCGAGCGCCTTCACCCCATCATTTTTGCGGCACGTATGCAAAAGCCGTTTGTCAGCATTGTTTACGACCCCAAGGTAATTGCAACGGCGCAAAAGTTCGGCATGCAGGAATACGCTCTGGATTTAACGGAAATCAATGCGCAAAGATTGTGTTCAAAAATGGAGCAATTATTGCAGCACCAAAATGAAATATCGGCAGCGTTGGCACCGATTGCTGAGCAACAACATCAGATTGCTCAAATCAACGCGCAAACCGCCGCTCAACTTTTAGGAGAATAACAACATATATGAAAATCATTGGTATAGACTACGGAGACACTCGCACAGGACTTGCCATATCAGACAGTGAGGAAAAGCTTGCTTTCTCCATTGGCGCAGTCAGTGCAAAAACCATCGATGATGCCGCGCGTCTGGTGATGCAAAAAATCGTTGAAAACAATGCTGAAAAAGCAGTGTTGGGTCTGCCCAAAAACATGGACGGCAGTGAAGGCTTCAGAGCAGAAAAAACCCGAAAGTTTGCTGCCGCGCTCAACGAAATCAATCCCCAATTACCCATCGATTTCTTAGACGAGCGCCTGACGACCAAAGCCGCCACATTCTTTCTCAACGAAACCAACACGCGTGGCAAAAAACGTAAAAAGACAGTTGATACCGTTGCCGCCCAAATAATTTTGCAAGATTATTTAGACAAAAACAGAACCAAATAGCATAATTGTCAAAACACCTCATAGAATGAAGTAAGAGAAAATTCTTGAGGTGAAGTGTGTGAAGGATTATATTGAACAACGAGTCACGGAACTTGCGCACTATATCGTAGACAATAATGCGACGGTACGGCAAGCCGCATCCCGATTTGCCGTCAGCAAATCAACCGTACATAAAGACATTCGTTGTCGCCTACAAAATATCGACTTGAATCTATACGACAAAGTCGCAAAAGTTTTGCAGTTCAATCTCAGCGAACGCCACATTCGTGGCGGAATCGCAACCAAAGAAAAATACCAAAAACTCAAAAAACACACCGCATAAGCGGTGTGTTTTTTTATGCTAATAAATTAAAATGCGCGAGGAGCCTGTCTTGTACTTCTGCGACGACGTTCAATGATTTCAAGTTGATCCAGATTTGCCAGAGATTTACCGGTTCCGTTTGCAACGCAAAGCACCGCATCATCTGCAACGTAAGTATGAATGCCCGTCTTTTCTTCAATCAACTTATCAAGACCGTTGAGCAAAGCACCGCCACCGGTTAAGCAAATACCATTTTGATAAATATCACCTACAAGCTCAGGCGGTGTATTCTCCAAAACATTGTGCAAAACCTCAATAATGGCAGCTGCACATTCACTTAAAGGCTCCAGAATTTCTTCCGAGCAAATTTCAATGGATTTGGGAAGACCACTGCTAAGGCATCTGCCTTTAATAATCATGTTCTTATTTTGAGCGTTCATGAAAACTGTGCCGATTTGAATTTTGATATCCTCGGCAGTACGTTCACCAATCAAAATATTGTATTTCTTTTTAATAAAACGTACAATAGATTCATCAAATTTATCGCCTGCCATTTTGATAGAAGAAGAAATAACCACATCTCCCAAAGAAAGCACTGCGATATCTGCCGTACCACCACCGATATCAACAACGATATGACCATTGGGCTCGTTAATATCAATTCCTGCGCCAATTGCCGCCGCTTTCGGCTCTTCAATCAGGCTGACAAATTTTGCGCCTGCGTGCTTAGCCGCTTCCAAAACCGCCATTTCCTCTACTTCGGTAACCTCAGAAGGTACGCAAATGATAACACGGGGTTTAAAGAAAGAGTTTTTGGAAACTTTAAAGAGAAAATATTTAATCATTTTCTCAGTAGTTTCATAATCGGAAATTACACCGTCTTTCAAAGGACGGGTTGCAATTACGTTACCGGGAGTTCTGCCGACCATCTTTCTGGCCTCATCCCCTACCGCCAAAACCTTTTTTGTATTTGTATCAATCGCGACAACTGCAGGCTCCTTGAGCACGATACCCTTGCCGCGCATATAAACAATAATTGTTGCGGTACCCAAATCGATACCAATATCCTGTCCCAACATTTGTGACATCCTCCATACATTTTTCATCTTCACAATTTTACATTATACTGCAATCACGCATAATATTCAAGCATTTTTTTATTTGAACAACGGCACCGCCGCAAGAGTGGCAGCATACACCTTTTTCGCGCCATACAGTTTTAGCATTTTAGCGCATTCGTTGAGGGTTGCTCCGCTGGTACAAACGTCATCAATCAGCAAAATGACTTTACCTGCCAGTTGTTCCTTATTCTTGACATAAAACATATCAAGCACGTTGGCGGCACGTTTGGCAAGTGGCACTCTCTTTTGCATCTTACCGCCGTTTCGCCGAAACAAAACATCTTTTAAAACCTGCACCCGTGTTAATTTACCGATTTCATCCGCAAGTAAATCAGTACAATTATAACCGCGCATCCATTGTTTAAAACGATTCATAGGCACTGCCACAACGGCATCAAACGCAATGTTGGCATATTTACTGCGAACGTTTTCTGCCATCAGTTTTCCATAGTGCGCCGCCAACATAGTATGCCGATAAAATTTAAATCTTATAACACCGTTTTTCACAGGGCCTTGATAATAAAGACAAGCAATTTTTCTAACGTAATGATGCTTTCTTCCTGCGCAGTTGCAACGCTCTTTGCCAAGACCGCAAAGTCCGCATATTTTTCCTTTAATCAAAATATTTTCTTTAATGCAGTCAGCGCAAATCAGCTTGTCCTCACCAATTAATTTACCGCAAAAGATACATCTTGCAGGATATAGCAGATCGTTCATCACATTGCCTCCAACAGATATCGAAGTCCGGAAAAACGATTGGTCTGCTTGTTATTATTTACCATTTTTTCAACTACGCTTTCACTGCCTACCAAAATCAAAATCTTCTTAGCTCTTGTCATAGCTGTATAAAGCAAATTGCGGTATTGCAACATCGGCACAGCATCCGGCAAGGAAAGCACAACAATATCAAACTCACTTCCCTGACTTTTATGCGCCGTGATCGCATAGGCAAAATCAAGTTCTTCCAGGTGCTCAAACGGGTATTCTGCCAAGCGGTCATCAAATCGGATATACAGCAATTTATCTCGCAGGGAAATCCGTTCAATCACGCCGATATCTCCATTAAAAATACCGCACTCTTCTTTACCGTCAGACTTCTGATAAACAATATCATAGTTATTTTTGATTTGCATCACCTTGTCTCCGACGTAAAAGGTTCGACCGCCTTGTGCGCAAGACATACCGCCTGCACGGTCGATGCCCAAACGCGCGCGAATCTGTTCATTTAGCAGCACCGTTCCTGATGCGGTTTTTTTGGTCGGAGAAATGATTTGAAGTCCATGGAAAACATCTTGCGAGTAGACCTGAGGAATGCGCTCACAGACCAATTTTGTAACAGCCTCGGCAATCCCCTCATTTGTTTTTTTTGCAACAAAAAAGAAGTCGTCGCAATTGGAAAGTATCGGCATTTCCCCGTGATTGATTTTATGCGCATTCACAACAATGCGGCTCATTTGTGCCTGTCGGAATATTTCCGTCAGTTGCACTGTGTATACTTTTTTGGATCGCAAAATATCACGGAAGACATTGCCCGCGCCAACACTCGGGAGCTGATCCGCATCACCAACCATAATGAGCTTTGCGCCCGGCCGCATAGCACGTAACAACGCCTCAAACAGTTTGACATCTACCATCGACATTTCATCCACTACGATTGCATCAGCATCCAACGGATTTTGCTCGTTGCGCATAAAATTGTCGCGGTTTGCCATATCAACCTCAAGCAGACGATGAATTGTTTGCGCATTGTGTGAGCAAAGTTCACTCATTCGATTAGCCGCTCTGCCGGTCGGTGCGCACAACAAAAACGCATAATTGAGTTTTTTGAGCAGTTGAATAATGCCGCGCAACGTCGTGGTCTTTCCGGTACCGGGTCCGCCCGTTAAAATCATCACGTTGCGTTCCATAGCGGCACGAATTGCCTGCCTTTGCCACTGAGCATACTGAATATCAAGTTGTTTTTCCAACAGATCAATCTGTGACTCAATATCTTTGATTTCAACAGTCGGAAACCGTATCATCGAGGTCAGTCTGGAAGCAATATATGCCTCACTGTTATAATAAGAAGATAGGTATACCGCTTGTACGTTTTTAATTTGTAAAGTCCGCAGCATCTGACGCTCGCACATATCTTCCAAAGCAATCAAAATTGTATCCTCATCGGTATCCAAAAGCTGCATAGCGAGTGCAAGCAGCGTTGGTTGAGGCAAAAACGTGTGCCCATTTTGTAAGTTATGCCGTAATATATAGCGAATATGGGCATAAACTCTTTGCTGACACAACGGATCAAAGCAAAGTTGTGTTGCTATCTCATCCGCTTTGGCAAACGGAAAACCGTCAATTTCATCCCACAGACGATACGGGTCAGATTCCAGTACTCTCTGCGCCAGTGCACCGTATTGCTTGTACACTTTTATAGAAAGAGAAGGCGCAATATTATACTCGGTAAGATACATCAAAGTATCTCTCATCCCAACAGTAAGGCGGAATTGATCCCCGATTTCAAGAGCGCGGTTTGATGTAATTCCGCTTATAGAAGTCAGTTGCAGTGGCTCGTTTTCCAGAATATCCAAAGTGTCTTTCCCGAACTTTGCAACGATCTTTTGGGCGGTAACAGGACCGATTCCGCGTATTGCTCCGCTGGACAAAAATTTGAGTATGTTCGTTTCTTCTCTCGGGAAGCTTTTTTCAATATCCTCGCAAACAAACTGTTTACCGTAAGTGGCATGTTGCACCCATTTACCGTAAGCATGTATCCCTTCACCTGCGTAAACAGAAGGGGCATTTCCAACCACTGTGATCGGCTCACCGGCATCTACACTGAAAACATAATATCCCGTATCTGCATTTGCATATACGACTTCTTCCACTACGCCTTCAATTTCATCTTCTGCAATCAACAATGTACGCCCCTCCTTTTTACAAAATATTTCATCTTATATTTTATCACATCTGTTCATCATTTTCAATCAAATAAATGCCCGAATTTTCCTCAACATAATCTTTTATGCGTTGATATGTAGCCACGTCAGCATTATCGGCATGAATCAATACTTTTGTGACTGCATTTTTGAAAGTGATACGTTCTGCCATAATGCAAAGTGAGCCCAAAACAAACTCAACATTCTTTTCGTGTCCCTCGATATCAGCAACGATGCGAATCTCTTTTAATGACCTTGTTGAACGCGTAGATATGATTTCGATCATACACATCACAAATTCCATCAGTCCAATAATCGCAAAAAACGATGCCAACACAAAAAATACTGTCCACAGCATTTAAAAATCACCTCTGTACAATATATGTATCAGAGGTGATTTTGTTTCAAGGTTTAATAATTTTGCGCAAATGCAGCGATTTCATCTGCAAGGTCGGTTTGTTCCCAAGGCATATCCAGATCTTCTCTGCCCATATGTCCGTAGGCTGCCACCTGTTTATAAATAGGACGACGTAAGCCGAATTTTTCAATAATTGCACCGGGGCGCAAATCAAAAAATTTCTCAATCACAGCATCAATCACTTGAGGCGCTACGGTTTCGGTGCCGAAAGTTTCTGCCATAACACTCAAAGGAGTGGCAACACCGATAGCATATGCCAATTCAATTTCACATTTTTTGGCAAGACCTGCTTTTACAATGTTTTTAGCAACATAGCGTGCCGCATACGCAGCACTGCGATCCACTTTGGTGGGATCCTTGCCGCTGAAAGCACCACCGCCGTGACGACCGTAACCACCATAAGTATCAACAATGATTTTGCGGCCCGTCAGACCACTGTCACCCTGCGGTCCGCCAACAACAAAGCGGCCCGTCGGATTAATATAAATCTTCGTATTTTCATCCAACAAGTGTGCGGGAATAATGGGTTTGATTACCTCGGCAATAATGTCTTTTCGAATTTGTTCCAAAGAAATATCGCCATCATGTTGAGAGGAAACAACCACCGCTTCAACGCGCTTGACTTGATCATCTTCATACTCAATTGTCACCTGTGTTTTACCGTCGGGACGAAGATAAGCAAGTTTGCCGCTTTTACGAACAAACGTTAACTGCTTTGCCAAATTATGAGCCATTTGAATGGCAAGAGGCATTAATTCCTTGGTTTCGTCACAAGCATAACCAAACATCATTCCCTGGTCACCGGCGCCAATGCCTGCCGCCGCTTCTGTGGCGCCTGCTTTTGCCTCTTGTGCATTGTCAACGCCCATAGCAATGTCAGGGCTCTGTTTGTCAATCGAAACCATCACAGCGCAAGTATCACAGTCAAAACCATATTTCGCACGGTCGTATCCGATTTCTCTGACAGTTTCACGAGCAATGGTAGCAAAGTCGACCTGTGCCGTGCTGGAGATTTCGCCCATCAAATGAATCAAACCGGTGGTAACGGTTGTTTCACAAGCAACACGTGCCGTAGGATCTTGTGCCAATATTGCATCCAATACACCATCGGAAATTTTATCACAAATTTTATCCGGATGTCCCTCAGTTACAGACTCCGAAGTAAAAAACCACTTTCTTGCCATATATTTCATTCTCCTTAATTTTAATTTCTTCTCATAAAAAAACGCTCCCATGCAGGAGCGATAAAATAGCATATCTTCCGGCATGTGCCGCTGGATTTGACACCTTACAAACGCAGGTTGTCGGGTTTCATTGGGCCAGGTCCCTCCACCACTCTTGATATAAAATATTTATTTTTTTATATGATATATTTTTTTGCCGAATTTGTCAAGAGCATTTCATCTTTTTTATAAAATAAAGTCGCCTTCCGTCACTGACCAACCGCATTGCAAACGCCATAAACGGCTCCCCTCTTCTCTTTTTTAAAAATCTTCGTGCCAAGCCAAAACTTCCAATTAATAATATATAATAGGAATAATTTTGCAACACACGAAAGCAAAACATAAAAAACCGCCCCGACATAGCAAGACGACCAATACGAATTGCCTCAATTGCCGACAATTCCTCGTATTGAATGAGCGCATACTTGCAAAGCATAAAACGCAAGTGAGTTATAATTAAAACACATAGCACAGATATCCACAATATAACACTAAGCCATTTGAAACTCTTGTATTCCAAAATTATGCAAATACTGCTTGGAAGTTGCCCGACGGACAGATCCAGTATGCTTTCCCCTGCCGCCGCCAAATGTATCAGACAAAAAACCGTTTCCAACACAATTCCGCACAGCAACGTTAACAATTGATAAAAGCCGCGCACCACCCAAATCAGAAGGCGCAATAAAATTGCCTTCAGCAAAACGTCAGGCTTCAAAAACAAGTAAAACAGATCGTGAATTTGAGTTTCTCGAAAACTGTTTTGATAAATAATATTGGAAACCCCGTAAGAAATCGGCGTATACAACAACGAGGAGACTGCCAAAATCAATACCGTTCTTACATAAAATGCAGGTTGTAATCTTTCAAAAAAAGATAAATACGGATCCCCCTCCAAAGAAGCAATCAAATTTGCAACCACTAAAATCAAAACAAACACAACAAACAAAAGAACTATTGATGCTGTTTTTAATAGTGTGCTTTTTTTATAATTCACTGCCAAATCATCTCCAGAAATATTATATAACAAAGAGACGATGCACATTCGTGCATCGTCTCTTAAATCTTTAATTTCTTAGTAGTTAAACATTACTCTTGCAATTTCGTAACTACCTGCCATACCATCTGCTTTAAGAGTAGTGATAAATCTGCTCCATGAGGTATGAGTATTGGGATCATAGGTACCAACTGCCATATTCTTGTCGTACATTGCTTGAGTGAAGAGTTCAGGTGTCGACTTAAACTCAAGAGAAGCGGCCAAAGCGGCAGAGGAAACTTTGCTGAAAGCACCGGGATGTGCGGCATCCATTTCTGCAGTATGAGAAATCATAGAAGTGTAGAAGGTAACACCCATGTTTTTCTTCATATTATCATAACGCTCTGCCTGATCCTTGGAAAGCAGTTTTGCAAAAGAGCTCTCATAAGCTTCTTGCCAAGCGATTGTATAGTCCTCAGCAAATCTGAGTGCAATCGCAGGAGTAGCACAACGATCCAAAACAGCAAAACCACTTGCCCAACCGGCAGAAGGCAATTTCAGAACATCTTGACCTTCCATGCCGACCATGTAGTTTCCGTTTTCATCCGGTGTACCGGTTCTGACTTGATTTTCAGTAGCAGTTCCGTAAGGATAGCCAACGAAATCCCAGTTTGCGCCGTCTGCGCTTGCAAATACAGTAGCAAGGTCTTCAGCCTCGATACCAAGCATTGCATATTTAGAAGCACGATCGGTACCGATGTAATTATTGAAAAGCTTGGAAATTGCTTTTTCTTTTTCAGCTACATCAATGTACTCAGCAACCTTCAGTTTGTTAGCACCGGTGTTGGTCCAGAAAAGTTCTTGGATAGTGTCCAGTGTGAAACGGGACATACCGGCTACGCTGTAGTAATCATCTTCAGCAGAAGGAAGTGCTGCTTTAGAATAAACGTTAAGTTTGAAAGCAGGTACATTATCAGAACCAAACCACCAGCCTGCGTTAGCATCCAAATCCTTGACAGTAGCAAGACCTACTGTTTGACCTACGGTGGAATTGATCAGCATTTGCTGCATTGCTTTCAGACCCCAGGTGTTGCTGTTATACATTTTAACGGGATCTTGCAACTCAACTGCTGCATAGGTTTGCATGGTGGCAGCATCTTCATATTGCTCTAAAGTTCCTTTGGTAACCAGATTATCTCTGTTGTAAGCGAGCAAATAAGGAGCACCGATACCGGAAGCAACATAGTAATCACAAACGTTTTGTTCGGATTCATAGTAAGCGTCCGAGATAGAATAGTTAGAACTCATCGCTCCGTAGAAGGATCCGAGTTTGTCACCGATTTCAAAGTTAACAAAAGAGGTGATCGGTTGAGTGTAGTACTGAATGTCACCCCAAGTGTTTTGGTCAACAAACATCAAATCAGCCTTGGTGTCAGACATTGCAATCTTTTTCATCTGTGCAGAATAAGCTGCGCCGGTCTTGTTCAAATTGGTGACAATAACGGTCATGTTGAGCTTATTGGCAACAGATTTCATCATTGCATCGTCATTACCGGAAATATCGTAAGGAGTATAAACGTAGACCGTGCGGCCCTTCATCAACTCATCGGAAACACCGGTAGCAGATGTGGTATCAACCAATTTATCGGAAACCTGTTTGAGAAGTTCTTCGATTTTGCTGAAAACATCTGTTGTCAGTTCAAAAGGAGATCCCGGTTGCGTTTCTGTGGGAGGCTCGGGCTCGGGCTCAACCGCAGGCGGAGTTTCAGGCTCCTTGGGGATTTCTGTAATATTTTCGATGGTTGTTTCAACAATAGTCTTTGTCGGCTGTTTTAACAACACGGACAATTGACTGCTGGTATCCGATGCATGATTGCCGGCACCGATAGGACGACTGACATAGTTACATCCCACCAGTAAAAACGCCAAAACCAATAACATTGCAACGGCAGCTATGCTTTTACGTTTCATACACATACCTCCTAAATTCACGCTTACCAAAGAAAAGACATAAAATAGTAATTTAAGTATAACACATTATAATATATACTGCAAGTACATTTTTTAAATTGGTAAATTTGCATAAATTTCAGAGCTGAATATTGGCTATTTTCCCAATACCACAGATGGTTTTTTCAGCGTTCGAAGCAGTTTAAAAAGTAACCATCTCCGCTTCTTTAAAGACAACAGTTGATAATTGACCGAATCGATCATTTCGGCATTTGATATCACCAAAAAGCAAGCGTTCAAGCATTGAATCTGACGATCCAAATCCTTGATTTCCGCTAATATCTGTTGATAAAGTTTATCACGTTTCAAAGCTTATCCCCCTATCTTTTGCCTATTGGTTATCACTATTGACAAAACCAACGAAATTATGCAGTTACCTTTGTTTTGTTCTTTTTAAAAAGCTTGTCTAATATATATTTTTGAAAGGAGAATAAAAATGAACTATAAAAAGATTTATCCGCTTATTTTTGTAACATTATTTTGTTTGATTCCGTATTTAATCAATGGTCGCTCAAACGTCATACCCGAAGCGCAGAATAAACAAGAGTTTTCAGTAAAACTATATCGTCACGAAAGCAAAAACATCGAAGAAATCCCTTTAAAAGAATACCTGTGTTCAGTTGTTTCTGCAGAAATGCAGGCAAACTTTGCCCCGGAAGCGCTTAAGGCGCAAGCCGTGGCCGCTTGTACATACACACTGTATCGTTATGAATACGCAAAAAACAACCCCGATGCAGATAACGGTCATCCCGGTGCCTACGTTTGTGACGACTACGCTCACTGCAAAAGTTTTTTAAGTCCGGAAGATGCCAAAGATCGTTGGGGCAAAGAATGGTATGAAAAATATTATCCGAATATTGTTTCAGCCGTAAATCAGGTGTATGGACAAGTGATCACATATGAAGGCAACGTCATCAATGCGGTTTTTCATGCCATTTCCAGCGGTACCACTGAACCTGCAGAAAACGTTTGGGGCTCAAAAGTTCCCTATCTCGTTTCGGTGGACAGCACACTCGATACCACCGCCAAAGATTACGAAACCATCGTATCCTTTTCTGCCAAAGAAGTTAAAGAAAAATTAGCCTCAATTTCTATATCCGTAGAGGGTGATGCAACTACCTGGTTTTCAAAAACCACACTGGGCAGCGCCGGCAGTGTTGCCAGTGTCCAAATCGGCATCAAAACACTCAGCGGCACGGAAATACGCTCTTTGTTCGGTTTGCGCAGTACTGCTTTTTCCGTTTCTGCCACCAGTCAACAGATCACGTTTACCGTGCATGGCTACGGTCATCAGGTCGGCATGAGTCAAAACGGTGCCAACGAACTTGCAAAGCAAGGAAAAAACTATACCGAAATACTCAAGCACTATTATAAAGGCGTCGAAATTCAAAGTTACAATTTTTAACTTGACTGCATAAACGCTTAAAAGCAGGCAAAGATAAAAGCGGAGGTAGAAAATTATGAAATTCACTCAACTGTTCAAACAGTCAACTGCTTTTATCAAAAAAAGAAAGTATTACATAGCGGTTTCGCTATGTATACTCACCATCGGAGCCGTGGCTTTTATCTCTTATCAAAATGCAAAAAACGCCTGGGACGACACTCCCTTACCGGACCAAAATCGACTGGATGCCACAGACGTTGTTATCCCCAAAGATGACGTGACCGAACAAAGCCAAAGCGCTTCCAAACCAACCAAAGAGAATGTAAAGGTCAAAGAATATATCCTGCCCGTCGACGGTACCATCGACGTCGGATACAGTGCTGACAACCCTGTTTATTCCAAAACCTTAGAGGATTGGCGTACCCATAACGGCATCGACTATATCGTTCCGCTCGGGACAGAGGTTAAAGCCATTAATGACGGTGTAGTGCAAAGCATCGAAACCGATTCATTGTTGGGCGTGACCATCACAATCAAACACACCGACGGAAACGTAAGTCTATATGCCAACCTCGACCCCGAAATCAACCTTGAGGTTGATCAACTGATTCACCAAGGCGATGTGGTCGGCAAAGTCGGCAAAAGTGCCATCATCGAGATTGCGCAAGAGCCTCATTTGCATTTTGAAGTCAGCTGTAACGGAAAAAATTTAGATCCTCTCACCCTTTTCGATAAATAAATCTTGTTCCCTCCTATATTCTGTGATAAAATAAAGTGACAAGTGTCATGTAATCCTTTAAGAATGATCGGGAGGGAACATTTTTATGAATTTAACAAAAACAATCGAAAATCTACAAAAAAACCAAATGAACGTTATCGTTGTCGAAAATAAAAACGAAGCACTTTCAACACTTACAAATATTATGCCCGAGGGTGCCACTGTAACACATGGCGGCTCTGTCACCCTGACGGAATGCGACGTTACTACCCTGCTTAAAAACGGAAATTATCAATACCTTGACCGCTCAGCCGTAGCCGATCCAATGGAAGTTTACCAAAAAGGCTATGGTGCCGATTTCTTTTTAAGCAGTTGCAACGCCATCACAGAAAACGGTGAACTTTATAACGTTGACGGAAACAGCAACCGCATCAGCGCTCTTAGCTTTGGCCCTAAAAAAGTAATTATTATTGCCGGTCAGAACAAAATCGTCCCCACTTTAGAGGATGCCATATTACGCGTAAAAACGACCGCTGCCCCTCAAAATGCAAAGCGCCTGCAATGCAACACCTATTGCGCTAAAAACGGCAAATGCGTCAGTTTATCCAAAGAAAACCCCTCTATGACCGACGGATGCAGTAGTGAAGCACGTATTTGTTGCAATTATCTTATCAGCGCAAAGCAAAGAGATCCAAGCAGAATTACGGTAATCATCGTAAAAGAAAATTTAGGTTATTAAGAATATTCCTCCTGTGGTATGTCATACTAAAAGCACAATACTTACAGGAGGAATTTTTTATGAATTTAAAAGGCAGCAAAACCGAGGCAAATCTTGCCGCCGCATTTGCAGGTGAAAGTCAGGCCAGAAACAAATATATTTTTTATGCCGAGCAAGCGCGCAAAGACGGCTACAATCAAATTGCAGATTATTTTGAGGTGACAGCCAAAAACGAACAGGCTCACGCGAAAATGTGGTTTGAACGCCTTTCCGGCGGCATATCCGAAACATCGCCAAACCTGCTTGATGCCGCCAAAGGTGAAAACTTTGAGTGGACCACAATGTATGCAGAATTTGCAGCACAAGCCAAAGAAGAAGGCTTTGATGATCTTGCCTATCTTTTTGATGCCGTAGGCAAAATCGAAAAAGCGCACGAAGAGCGTTTTACAAAGTTATTGGAAAACATCCAACAAAACCAGGTGTTTGCCAAACCCGAAAAATCCGTTTGGATATGCAGTAACTGCGGCCATATTCACGAAGGAACCGAAGCACCGCAATCTTGCCCTGTCTGCGCGGTAACAAGAGCCCATTTTTCTTTAAAATCCGAAAATTATTAAAAGGATGAGCCAAGCTCATCCTTTTTGAATATGGTATGCCTTTAAAATGGCAATTTGTGTTTTTGCATCGGTAATGGTACCGTCCATAACCAGTTGCACCGCTTTTTCCATCGAAACTTTGTGCAACTTTAAAAACTCGTCTTCATCCAAATTCTGTTGACCGGATTCCTCGCATTCTGCCATATAAATGTAAATAATTTCCGAGTCATATGCAGGGGTAACTGCAATAGTACCAAGGGATACCAGCTCATTGGTACGGCAACCGACCTCTTCTTGAAGCTCTCTGAGTGCGCAGGTTGCAGGGTCTTCCCCATACTCCAGTTTTCCTGCCGGTATTTCAAGGGTGGTCTGCGAAATACCGTAGCGGTACTGTTCCACCAAAATCACACTTCCGTCTTTCGTGATCGGCAACACTCCGCAACCACCGTTATGAGTGACCTTGTTTCTGGTTGCTTTTTTACCATCCGGCAGTAAAACGATGTCGCTAAACACTTTAAACACAGGACATTCATATACAAGTTCTGAACTAACACATTTTTCCTCAAAATTCATATTATCCACCTCACAGACAGACTTTTGCTCTTAATATATTTTAGAATATAGTATTTTCCATCTTTTGTCAAACTAAATATTTGATTATTTTCCGCGTTATTTCTTGACAAACCGACAAGGCTATTGCATAATATAATATGTATGTAAACTTAATGAAAGGAGATTGGTATGAACAACTTTAGTTCTCCTTCGGAGCAGGATCGCACGATTTCGTTTACCGCGCACCGCACCGCATCACAGCAAGCGGAACAGCAGACGCCCCCCGCTCCCGAAAAACCCACCAAGAAAAAGAAAAATAATATCCGCCGTTTTTGGAACATTTTAATTGGTAATAACAAAAACCGAAAACTCAAGGCATATTTATATAGTTTATTTGCATCCATCTTCTGTGCTACGTTGGTTGGTACGTTTTTGATGTACGGTCCCATCGGCTTTGTTCGTGATACGCTGGTTACTTCAGCAATGACAACGTTGAGCCACAAGTATTTTGCAGAGTGGTTTTATGATAAAGACACCATTAATGCAATTTTGGCGCAAAACATCACTGTTGCCCCCGATGGCACAACCGATACTTCGCAAATCAGCACCGGTCTTTCGATGAATTCCGGTGATATCAAAGTGACCGACATCAGCCGTAACGGATTTAAAGGATGGATGATGGAAATTCCCGATCCCTCTTGGGTACGTCTCGGTATTCCCAAAAACTTCGGTCAGCACGGTGCAAAACTCCCCATCATTTTGAACGATTACGGTGCAATTGCCGGTATCAATGCGGGCGGTTTTGCTGATAACAACGGATTTGGCAACGGCGGCACACCCGTCGGAATGGTTATTGTAGACGGTGATATTATCTACAATTCCACCGCCACCTACCACAACTTGATTGGATTTGACGAAGATAACGTTTTGGTTTTGGGAAGATACACCACTGCCGAAATCAAAGCAATGAACATTCGCGATGCTGTAGAATTTACCCCTATGTTGATTTTGAATGGTGAGCCTGCCGCCATCTCCGGTAACGGTGGTTGGGGTTATGCTCCCCGTACCGCTATCGGACAAAAGAAAGACGGAACGGTCCTGTTTTTAATCATTGATGGCAGAAGCGCCTCCTCAGTCGGCGCAACGATGCGTGATATTTTGAATATCATGATTGAATTTGACGCTTATAATGCCGCGAATTTGGACGGTGGTTCTTCTACTGTTTTGATGCACAATGACGTTGTTATCAACAATCCCAGCGGCTCCGATGCAGACGGCATGAGATTTTTGCCGAATGCTTGGCTTGTCATCGACCCAGAAAGATACAATTTGCCAACCGACCGTCCCCCCTACACCACGAGAAACTCAAACTAAAACAAAAGTGCCCGAATGTGTAAAACATTCGGGCTCTTTTTAATAATCAATGCCGCTTGACTCGTTTGGTTTCATTTGCTACAATATCCTTGGTGGCATTGCTGTCAAGGAACGTTTCGGACGTAAGTTGCGGGGAATTTTCCACGTTGAACTCTTGACCCTTACCACCTTTTTCTATAATATGCACTTTAAATATAGATATGTTTTGTCGACTATATAGAATAACTATTGACACCTGATTCATCTTGTGTTATTCTAGTGTCATCGTAAACACCGCTTTTCTGTACTTGCCACTTGGCAAGTCTGGACACTCTTTGTGAGAGTTCACCAGAAATGGCGGTGTTTTCTTTTGTTGACAACAGGCATTTTTTGTGCTATATTGTCATTAGAAACATCGCTATTGGATTTGGCGGCATGATCAGTTATGCTTTGACCAATATTGCCATTAGTGATGTTTTTATTTTATAGTAGTCAGCATTGACGTCCACTTGTATTTATGGTATCATAGTTTCGTCAGAAGCTTGACCGACTTCGCTTTGGGCGTCGGCCGAGGCAGTTTGCATCGGCGGAGTTTCGGCAGGCTTCTTCTATAATTTCGCAACAGAAACAAAAAAGCGGAGCCTTAGCTCCGCTTTTTAATTTACTTAATTGCTTTCTTTGCAGTTTCAACCAAGGTAGCAAATGCTTCCATGTCGGATACAGCAATCTCAGCAAGCATCTTACGGTTCAGGGTAACGCCTGCGAGCTTCAAGCCGTACATAAAACGAGAATAGTTGATATCGTTCATCTTGCAAGCAGCGCTGATACGAGTGATCCAGAGGCTTCTGAAATCTCTCTTCTTCTGCTTACGGCCAATGTAAGCATTGGTCAGTGAACGCATTACTGCCTGATTTGCAATTCTGAATTGTTTGCTCTTGGCACCATAGTAACCTTTAGCAAGTTTTAAAATCTTTTTTCTTCTTTTGCGCGTAGTTAAAGCGCCTTTAACTCTAGCCATTTATCTTGTCCTCCGTAATCTTTATTTGTAAGGAATCAGCTTTTTAATAGCTGCGGTGTTGGTCTTATCGCAGAATGCCTCTTTTCTCAAAGCTCTCTTACGTTTGGTTGTTTTCTTGTTCAAGATATGAGAACGGAAGGCATGGCCTCTCTTGATCTTTCCGCCTTTGGTAATCTTAAATCTCTTTTTTGCACCGGAATGTGTTTTCAGTTTTCCCACGATTATTTCCTCCTTATTTCTTTTCTTTCAGTGCCGGATTGGGCGCCAAAATCATAATTAAGTTACGGCCCTCAAGCTTTGCAGGCTTTTCAATGACCGCATATTCTTCTGTCAGCTCGAAGAAACGCTTTGCGATTGCATCGCCCAGTTCGGTATGAGCCATTTCGCGTCCCTTATACTTTACGACAACCTTTACCTTGTCGCCACCCTTTAAAAATCGAATGGCATGACCGGCTTTGGTATTGATATCATGTGTATCAATCTTAAGGGTAAGTTGAATTTCTTTAACCGTGACAATATTCTGATTTTTACGAGCTTCTTTTTCTTTTTTGGTTTGCTCGTAACAGTACTTGCCGAAATCCATAATCTTACAAACCGGCGGTTGTGCTTTAGGAGCGATTTTTACCAGATCCAAATTTTGTGCATCGGCGATGGACTGAGCCTTTGCGGCATCCATGATACCAAGCTGAGAACCATCAGCGTCAATAACACGAATCTCTTTATCACGAATCTGACCATTGATGCTTAAATCTTTAGCGTTAATACTTCAACACCTCCTGAAAAATAAAACAAAAGACGGGCAAAATATGCCCGTCTTGATACATCAAAATGAATAACATTTTAAGTATTAACCATCGACGCTCATCTGCGCGAGGTGAGAACAGACATACTATCCTACTTTGTTTGCTCGATTAGTATACCACAGTAAAGCATACCTGTCAAGTGATTTTTTAAACTTTTCTGATAATTCCCATAGGGGTTTGTTGACGGGATTGTCCAAGCGGGTTATCCGCCAACACTTTGAACAAAAACTCTTTATCCATATCTGCATCGGACACGCCCAAAATAACGCCGCCCAAATCATTCAGGTCAACGATGCAAACCTTGCAACCCAAAACGGCAGCAGTATCTTTTGCCACACCGTCAGGATCGGCAGGTCCCAACACCACGCACTCATTGTAGGGAGGCAAAGTGCAATCGCAAGGACCGTCAATCGCGCGAGCCTTTGAACCTGCGATGTTATAAAATACGCCTCTTTTACCAAACAGTTTGCCGATTGCCGAGCAAAATGCCGCCCATAAAATACGAAGTCTGCCGCACTCTCTGAGTGCCATTTCCATAGTTTCGGGAATAGACAGACCGATTCCATAGGGAGACTTATATACAAACTTGCACAAAAGTTTTGCCAAAAAGCTCGGATGAATATCTTTCATAAAAATAGCACGTTTTTGGGTGCAGGCAACGCACTTTTCGGAAATAAACAAAATATCGTCTTTTTCCACCATTTCTCCTGCAAATTCTTTGGCAACTTCAGGAATTGTGTCCCCTTCTCCGATCACCTTGGTTTTGATAGGAATACGGGCATAGGTTGCGCCATCAACCTCAATCGTTAAATTTTTACCTTCATTGGCTAATAATTCAGACACTTTTATTCTCCTTTATTTAAAAAATAACGGTAATTCTTCAAGATAAATAATATCGTCACGCTTAGCGGCATCACCCTCAGCCAATATTGCCATACGGCCCACGATGTTTCCGCCCGCTTTTTCAACCAACGTTTCAAGGGCTTTTAAAGACTCACCGGTGGAAATTACATCGTCAACAATAACGATTCTTTTGCCCTTCATATACTCCGCATCTTTTCCGTCAATACACAGTATCTGCTGATGGTCGGTGGTGATGGAATTGACCTCCACGCTAAAAACATCGGTCATATATAATTTGGGTGCTTTTCTTGCGAGCACATAGCGGTTTACCCCACTTTGTCTTGCCATTTCGTGAATTAACGGAATGCCTTTGGATTCAGCCGTGATCAGCACGTCATGCTCAGGCAGTTTTTTTACCAATGCTTCGGCGGTTTTAACCGTCAACTCCACATCTCCGAAAATTACAAATCCTGCAATATCCAAATGCTCATTAACAGGGCAAATCGGTAAATCCCTTTCCACCCCTGCTACGTTGATTTTATAATATTTTCTCTCTTCCATTTTACACCTCTAACACATTTCAAGTTTGAGTTGTTCACCGCCCAAAATGTGAAAATGCAAATGTCCCACACTTTGACCGGCATGTTTGCCGCAATTGGTCACAACGCGAAAACCGTCTTTTAAGTCCAGTTTTTCGGCAATAACACCAATCACGGAGAAGATATGTGCTACCACTTCACTGTTTTCTGCCGTAATTTCTTTTGCAGAAGCGATATGCTGTTTGGGAATAATTAACACATGCACTTTTGCCATTGGGTTTAAGTCATAAAAAGCAAGGCATTTTTCATCCTCATAAACCTTGTTTGACGGGATCTCCCCTGCAACAATTTTGCAAAAAATACAATCGTTCATATTTCCTCCTTATAGCATACCTTCAACTATGGTTTTAACTCCTGCAACTGCCGCATCAATCTTGTTGATATCTCCGACACCTGCCATCGCCATATCAGGCTTACCGCCGCCTTTACCGCCTGTCAGCGCTGCTGTGGCCGAAGCGATTTTACCGGCGTGCATTCCTGCTGCAACCGCTTCTTTACCGCAAGCAACACAAACAGTGGCTTTGGCGCCATCCTTGCCTATTAAAGCAATGACTGCATCTGATGCTTTATCTCTGAGTTTTTCTGCCATACGGCGCAGAGCATCGCCCTTGGCTTCAACCGCACCGGCAATTACACGGACCGCTCCTGCCGAAATTGCCTTATCAAGCAGTTCAGTAAGGCTTCCCTCTGCCAATTTTTCTTCCAAAGCGGCAATCTTTTTATCCTTTTCCTTACCTTCTGCCAATACGGATTTACACTTGGCGGCAAGTTCGGAAGCTTGATTTACTTTCAAAACAGATGATGCCTCAGCCAAAATGTTTTCGTATGTGTTGAGGCGGCCCAATACTGCCGTTCCCGTCAGTGCTTCTATACGACGAACACCGCTGGCAACACCGCTTTCGCTAATGATTTTAAACAAACCGATTTTGGCAGCATTATCAATATGGGTACCGCCGCACAGTTCAACAGAAACACCATCCACGTTAACAACGCGCACCGTTTCACCGTATTTTTCGCCAAACAACGCCATGGCGCCCATCTTTTTGGCTTCATCAATCGGCATTTCGCGAACGTCAACATTCTTACCGTCAAGAATTGCGGCATTTACAATTGCTTCTACCTTTTCAACTTCTTCAGCACTTAAGGCAGAAAAATGAGTAAAGTCAAAACGAACGGATTTTGCAGTTACAAGCTGACCTGCCTGTTCAACGTGGGTGCCAAGCACGGCGCGAAGAGCCGCTTGCAATAAATGTGCCGCCGTATGATTACGACGAATCGCATCACGGCTAACCTCATCAATTTCAGCACTCACAGCATCACCGACACTGAAAATACCGCTTTTAACATAACCAAAGTGGGTAAAGAGACCGCCTGCGGTCTTTTTAGTATCCTCAACAACGAAGCAGTTGTCTCCATTAACAATCACGCCAACGTCGCCAACCTGACCACCGCTTTCACCGTAGAAAGACGTTTTGTCCAAAACAATTACGGCACGGGCATCCTGACCTGCCATATCGGTCACTTCGCCCTCTACTGCGATACCGACGATGTTTGCATCGGTCTTGGTGTCGGTGTAGCCGACAAACTGAGTTTGCGCGACATTTTCAAAAGAGATTTCGTTACTCTTCCAGCTCTCAGCATCTGCCGCCTTACGAGAAGAACGAGCAAGTTCTCTTTGCTTTTGCATCAGTTCTTTAAAACCATCCTCATCCAGAGTCATTCCCTTTTCAGCAAGAATGTCTTTAGTTAAATCTAACGGGAAACCGTATGTATCATACAGTTTAAATGCATCCTCACCCGAAAGCATTCCGCCTTTTTGGGTCAGACCTTCCAGCAATGCAAGACCTTGATCGATGGTTTTGGAGAACGCGGCTTCTTCAAAGGAGATAACCTTTTTAATGAGTTGTTGTTTTTCCACCAATTCAGGATAACCGTCTTTATTCTCGGCAATTACAACGTCACACAGTTCGGGCAAAAACGCCTTGTCAATACCAATCATCTTACCATGACGGGCGGCGCGACGAATCAAACGGCGCAACACGTAGCCTCTGCCTTCATTGGAGGGAATGATACCATCACTGATCATAAACGTAGCAGCACGAGCATGGTCGGTAATAGCACGAATGGAAATATCCTTGTGCTTGTCCTCACCGTAACGAACACCGCTCAACGCGCATACGTAGTCCAGAATCTTACGAATGGTATCGACTTCAAACATATTGTCAACATCCTGCATAACACAAGCAAGACGCTCAAGACCCATACCCGTATCAATGTTTTTGTGGGTCAGTTCGGTATAGGTACCGTCACCCATATTATTAAACTGAGAAAATACGTTATTCCAGATTTCCATATAGCGATCGCATTCGCAACCCGGCTTACAATCAGGAGAACCGCAGCCATATTTTTCACCGCGGTCAAAATAAATCTCCGAGCAAGGACCGCAAGGGCCTGTTCCGTGTTCCCAGAAGTTATCAGCTTTGCCAAGACGAACAATACGCTCTTCAGGTACACCGATCATATTTTTCCAAATATCAAAAGCCTCTTCGTCGCTTTCATAGATAGAGGGCCACAGCAAATGCTCCGGAATTTCAAGCTCCTTGGTCAGAAACTCCCAAGCCCACTGAATTGCTTCCACCTTGAAATAATCACCAAACGAAAAGTTTCCGAGCATTTCAAAATAAGTACCGTGACGAGCAGTGTGACCTACACGCTCCAGGTCAGGTGTACGAATACACTTCTGACAAGTCGTGATACGATTACAAGGAGGAGTGACCTCACCTGTAAAATATTTTTTCATCGGTGCCATACCCGAATTGATCAAAAGCAAAGATTTGTCATTATTGGGCACCAAAGAAAAACTGCCGAGTCGCAGATGGCCCTTCGACTCAAAAAAGGAAAGATATTTTTCTCTGATTTCCCCAAG
>JAZROO010000068.1:0-4445 GCA_045648705.1 Eubacteriales bacterium
AAGATACACGGCATTACTGTTAATGGTTGTATTGTTGCTGGTGACCGGTTGCGCCCCCAAGGACGTGATGTATCAGGCACCGCAAAATGCGCTGTTGATTCCTACAGTGGAGACCCCTGCGCCCGAGCAAAACGAGGAGCAAAATGAGGAACAGAATCAAGAGCAGAATCAAGAGCAGAATCAAGAACAAAATCAAGAACAAAATCAAGAACAAAATCAAGAGCAAAATCAAGATCAAGAGCAAAATCAAGATCAAGAACAAAATCAAGATCAAGAGCAAAATCAAGATCAAGAACAAAATCAAGATCAAGAGCAAAATCAAGATCCTTCGAATGATGACGAAGACAGTGCCAATTGGAACACCTCTTGCATGAGCTTTAACGTTTTGAAGGACCGTAACCCCGGTACCACCTTTGCTGATCCCGAAGTCCGCGCTCCTTGGATTTTGGAGACAATAACGAAATATGACCCCGACCTGCTTGGTTTGCAAGAACTTTGCAGAACCAGTGAAAGCGGTTGGGATATGTATACCTATCTTGTTACCGAACTTGAAAAAGAGGGTTATGCCTTTAGCGGTTTGATGGACTCTGCCGGCAAAAAGGGCAGTACGGTTGCCGTTAAGGACTATACCATTGCTTCCGGTTTGGTTATTATGTGGAAAAAAGACCGTTTTGAACTGCAAGACTACGGCGCAATGGTTTACTCCAATGACTCAGGCCGTCACTATCAATGGGTAAAACTGTTTGACAAGCAGGAAAACATCAACATTCTCTTTACCAACACTCACTTCTCCATCAACCCCAAGACCGATGATGAGGAATTCAACAAAACAGAGGGTGATAAAAAACGCGGTGACCAAGGCCGTGCACTTTATAACTTCTGGGCAAAGAACTGCGTGGGTGATATGGCACTGTATGCCACCGGTGACTACAATGCAGGTGTCGGTTCTCCGGCAGATACGAATATGTCAGCAGGTCAGTATATGTCCAGCCACGAAACCGCTATGATTGACAACGGCAATCCCAGTATTGACAGAGTTTATATCAACGGTGACATTCAGAGCTGTTATGAATATCACACCTGTACCGAAACCTTTGAGCCTGACGGCGTAGCCAAGAATGGCGAGCAACGCTGGAGAGCCAGTGACCATAATGCTGTTATCGCATACTGCAATAACGACTACAGACAATAAGATACAAGGGGTGGAAGGAAACTTCCACCCCTATTTCGCACCACCCTAAGACTAAGGAGATTTTTTTAGATGATAACCAAGGATATATTGTACGTTGGTGTAAACGACCACGAGATTGATTTGTTTGAGGGACAGTATGACGTGCCCGGTGGCATGGCATACAATTCCTATTTGATTGTAGATGAAAAGGTTGCCGTGATGGACACGGTGGATGCCCGTTTTGTAGGTCAGTGGTTTGCAAACCTTGCGGCTGCGATGGGGGACAGAGCACCCGATTTTTTGGTGGTGCAGCATATGGAGCCCGACCACGCGGCAGGCATTGCCGAATTCTGCGACCGATACCCCAATGCCAAGGTGGTCGGAAACGATAAGACCTTACTCTATATGAATCAGTTTTTTGACAGGGATTTTGGTGAGAAAGTGCTAAGGGTCAAAGAGGGGGACTCCTTGTGTCTTGGCAAACACACCCTTTCCTTTATGATGGCGCCGATGGTGCATTGGCCCGAGGTAATGGTGACCTATGACGCTACTGACAAGGTGCTCTTTTCTGCCGACGGATTTGGCAAGTTCGGCGCCCTTGATGTTGAAGAAGATTGGGCGTGTGAAGCAAGACGGTATTATTTTGGCATCGTCGGTAAATACGGGGCACAGGTACAGGCACTTTTGAAAAAAGCCGCGGCGCTCGACATTGAAATAATCTGCGCTTTGCACGGACCCGTGTTAAAGGAAAATCTTGGATATTATCTTGATTTGTATAACACTTGGTCGAGTTATGCAGTGGAAAGTGAGGGTGTCGTGATTGCTTACACCTCTGTTTACGGCAATACCAAAAAGGCGGTAGAGCTTTTGGCAGAGGATTTAAGAGCAAAGGGTCAAAAGGTGACCTTGCACGATTTGGCGCGGACCGACGTGCATGAAGCAATTGAGGATGCCTTCCGTTACGACCGACTGGTACTTGCCACCACCACCTATAACGGTGACGTTTTTCCGCAGATGAAAGCATTTGTCGATCATCTGACCGAGCGCGGTTATCAAAACCGTCGCATTGCTTTGATTGAAAACGGCACCTGGGCGCCCACTGCGGCGCGTCACATTCGCGCATCTTTTGAAAAAAGCAAAAATATTACCTTTGCTGAAAATACCGTTACCATTCGGTCGGCACTCAGCGACCAAAGCCGCGCGGCGCTGAAAGCGCTGGGAGAGGAGTTTTCCAAATGAGCAGCATTGATAAAACCGCACTCTTTACGTTGGGGTACGGACTCTACGTCGTCACCGCAAATGAGGGGAAAGACAATGGGTGCATCTGCAACACCGTGATGCAACTGACCGACTCACCGCTTCGGGTGGGGGTGTGCCTCAATAACGGGAACTACACCTGTGAGCAGATTAAAAAAAGCGGGATATTAAACGTTAACGTTTTAAGTGAGGGGGCGCCTTTTTCCGTCTTTGAGCGTTTTGGTTTTCAAAGCGGCAGAGAAGCGGATAAGTTTGAAGGGTTTGATTTGTGGAGAAGCCAAAACGGTGTGGCGGCACTGACGGGGGAATTTTGCAATGCAGTGATTTCTCTTGCCGTAAAAGAGCAAACAGACCTTGGCTCTCATACGCTGTTTATCTGCGAAGTGACCGAGGCGCAAAAGCTGATGGACAGGGCAAGTATGAGCTATGCTTACTATCATGCAAACGTAAAGCCAAAGCCTGCGGCAAGTGGCGCTTGGGTGTGCAAAATCTGCGGATACAAATATGAGGGCGGCGATCTGCCCCAAGATTTTATTTGCCCTTGGTGCAAACACCCAGCAAGTGATTTTGAAAAAATTTAAAAATAAGAAAACGGCACTGCTGAGCAGTGCCGTTTTTGAATTTAGGGGTCTGACCCCTAAATTTAAATTAGCAATCGGTGAGCTGAGGATAGTCGGGATTTTCCAGTAGGCGAGAGAGTATTCTGCGAATGTCCTCATAGTTTTGCTCGGGGACGGGGTAGAGTTTGTCACCCTCAAATGCCAAAAAGAACTTTTTGCCTTGCATCAGTACGCTGATTGCCGCTTGTTTACGTTGCAACAGGTCCTCGGAACAAGCGTCGATGGTTGCCACGATGCCGTAACCGTTTCCTTCGTAGACCTTTAAATCGTTGGGGGAGGCGGCTACGTCAAAAACGTCTTGGGGTGCCGTGAAGGGTGTGGCGGTTTTGCGGATGTCAAAAAGCAGCTTCTCATCTTGCGCTGAAATTTTTTCAAAGGCGGTTTCCCAGTCTTGATTGAGGTATTCATAGCCGTAAACGGCAGGTTTGAAGGGTTTGCTAAGGCGCTCGGAATATTCTTTGTAGCAATCCTTGCGGCAATAGTAGGTGTTGCCGTAGCCATTACTGTCGCTGATCAGTTTGCCGTCTTCACTGCATTGTAACCAATCACCCTGCCACTCGCGCAACAACAGCGGTACGTCGGGCGCGGTGACACAGATGCTTCTAAGGTCGTCGATGTACAAATAATCTGTATACTCAAGGCGCAAATAGAGATTGTCTTGGTAGAGAATGGATTTGTTCTTTTCTTGCCAGATGCCGTGTTCGGCGCGTTGGGTGGCAAGAGGGGTAGTCATATCAAAGGTACTGAAGGCACAGCCGGAGAGTGTTATCAAGAGAACGCTCAGGGCGCAAAGTGCGATCATTTTTTTAAGATTTTTCATAACAAACCTCCTATCTGAGATTCAGTTTATGTTTCATCGTTTTGCGGCTGACAAGGAAGCAAATGCCGCTCCAGACCATACCCAATACAATGATGCCCCACAACATTAGGTGCATAAAGGTGGGGGTATTGGTGCGTATCCAATCGCCGATGGCGAGAATGAGCAGAGAGTCCTCGTAAACGCTGGCAACAATTACTATGATGGTGCCGATGATTTGGGTCAGTTGGATCAGTCCGTAGTAGATGCCGATGGCGGCAATAATGCGACCGCGGCGCAAGGTCTGACCGATGCAGATGCAAACATAAAAGGTCATATAGTGCATCAAGGTCAACGTCAGCAACGTTAAAAGGATTTCAAGAACGTACATTGCCATATCGGCGCCGCCGTATGTCGCGACGCCTTTTTTGTAGAGATACAGTAGTGCTTTGGTGATTTCGGTAAACCAATCACCTGCAAAAAAGATGCAACTTGACAGACCGATGGTAAGGGCGGTGGCAACGTTGGCAATCAGAGCGCCGATGGTTTTTACAAGCAGATGTTGCTCTACCGAAACGGGCAGAGTGAGCGTTAAATACCC
>JAZROO010000069.1:0-8333 GCA_045648705.1 Eubacteriales bacterium
CCTCAGCGACCCCTTAACGCTGGCACCCGTCATCATCGTCGAGGCGGCGGCACTGCAAGGGGTGTTGCCGACCGAAGTGATCAAAGCGGTCAAAGCGGGGGACAGCGCGGCGCTCGAGCCGCTTTGCCGTCGATTTGCAAAACTCAAATGCCGTCTGATTCCCTTTCAGAGCATTCTGCGCAGTGGCGGAGTGATGTTTGCCGTGCGGCCGGACTGGGTGCGGCTTGTGACGGGCGGACAGTATGAAAACGTCATTTTAGGTCTTTGTCCGACACCGTTGAGTGAGGATGGCAGTTATCAGGCACTGTTACCTGAAAAATTACAGTAAGGAGACTTTTATGTTTGCTTTAATACATAAATTATGGGCGCGATTATTCGGAAAAATTTACTATGTGAACGGCTACGTCACCCTGCCGCCGCCCTTGAGCGCCAAAGAGGAAGAAAAACTGATTGAAAGACTGGGGCAGGGGGAAAGCGAAGCCGGTCAAAAACTCATTGAGCACAATTTGCGCCTGGTCGTTTATATCGCGCGCAGATTTGATAATACGGGGGTGATGAGTGAGGACCTTGTCAGCATCGGCAGTATCGGACTGATCAAAGCCATCCGTACCTTTAAAGCGGATAAAAATATCAAACTTGCCACCTATGCTTCCCGTTGCATCGAAAACGAGATTTTGATGTATCTGCGCAAGTACAATTGCACACGTGCCGAGGTGTCCATCGACGAGCCACTCAACGTTGATTGGGACGGCAACGAGCTGTTGCTCAGCGACATTCTCGGCACCGACGTCGACAGCGTCTGCAAAGACATTGAAGCCGTCGAGGAATGTCGTATGCTCCGCAAAGCGCTTGATAAACTCGACGACAGAGAGCGCGGCATTATGGAAATGCGCTTTGGACTTTGCGGCAAAGAGGAAATGACGCAAAAAGAGGTTGCCGACGCGCTCGGCATTTCGCAGTCCTATATCTCGCGGCTTGAAAAGAAAATCATCCGCCGACTGCGGCGCGAAATGGAGAAAATTTGCTAAGCCCTCTTTGCCGCATCGGTAATTTGTCTTACAGATTACTCTTGATTCTCTTGAGCGCTCCCTTTTCAAGACGGGAGACCTGCGCCTGTGAAATGCCGATTTCCTCAGCCACTTCCATTTGCGTTTTGCCCTCTAAAAAGCGCAGTGCAATGATCTGCTTTTCGCGCGCAGGCAGATGCGCGATGGACTCTTTGATGAGGATTTCTTCCATCCAGTTGTCGTCGGAACTTTTGGTGTCGCGCACCTGATCCATCACAAAAATGGTGTCCGATCCTTCGGCATAAACAGGCTCGAATAAACTAACGGGCGTGGCAATGGCATCCAGTGCCGCCGCCACCTCCTCGCGCGGCAGGGAAAGGCGACTTGCGATCTCCTCCACCGTCGGCTCACGGGAAAGCTCACTTGTCAGCTTTTCCTTGACTGCCAAGGCTTTGTAGGCTATATCGCGTACCGAACGGGAAACGCGCACCATGTTGTTATCGCGCAGGTATCTCCGAATTTCTCCCAGAATCATCGGCACCGCATAAGTTGAAAATTTCAGCCCCAGACTCAAATCAAAATTGCGGATGCTTTTAATCAGACCCACGCATCCCACCTGAAAGAGATCATCTGGATTTTCACCGCGGTTCCAAAAGCGTTGCAGAACGCTCAGCACCAATCTCAGATTGCCTTTGATAAAGATTTCCTCTGCTTTTTTGTCCCCCTCTTTGATGCGGTAGAGCAGTGCCTCTTTTTCCGCATTGCTCAGCACGGGAAGCTCGGCGGTATTGATGCCGCAGATTTCCACTTTTCGCATAATAAAACACACCCTTTCGCCACTTAGTGTTGACCAAAAGGGTGTGTTTTATTTATCAGTTTAAATCAATGGCATACTTGTAAACTTCGTTTTTGGGCAGGTGACGGTCTTTGGCAACGGCTTTGACGGCACTCATCTTATCAAGGCCCTCTGTAAGATAGTGACCGATGTGCTCCGGTATGCTCATTTCGTCCCAAAACTGCGGCAGATGAGAGGGAATCGCGCCCTCAACAATGAGCACGTATTCACCGCGCGGAGAATGCTCCTCATAGTGCTTTATAATGTCCTCAATACTGCCGCGCAGTACCTCTTCGTGCAGTTTCGTAATCTCCCTTGCAACTGCCATTTTCCTTTGGGCGCCAAAGGCTTTGGCGAAATCTGAAAGGGTGTTTTTAAGCTTTTGGGGTGACTCGTAAAAGATCATGGTACGGGTCTCGTTTTTGAGGGAATCAAGGTGCTCGTTTCTGCTTTTTTTGGCGGTGGACAAAAAGCCCTCAAAGCAAAATCTGCCCGTCGGCAATCCCGACAAAATCAGTCCGCTCACAAAGGCGCAAGGCCCTGCAACCGCCGTAACGGTGTATCCGTTTTCATATAATAATCGCACCAGATCCTCGCCCGGATCCGAGATGGCAGGCATACCTGCATCACTGACCAAAGCGCAGATTTGTCCCGATTTGATCTTTTGCAGTATTTCCTCACCGCGAGCGCGCTTGTTGTGCTCAAAATAACTGACAAGCGGCTTCTTTATATTTAAATGATTGAGAAGCTTTAAGGTGTTTCGCGTGTCCTCCGCGGCAATAAAATCCACCTTCTCCAGCGTCTCTCTCACGCGCGGAGAAATGTCTGACAAATTGCCGATAGGCGTACCTACCAAATATAATACAGGTTCCATACTATCTCACTTTCAAAATTGCTTTATATTCGTCACTCAGCGAGTGATCTTCATTTAAAACCGTAATGGTGCTTTGTTTGCAGCAAAGCGTCTGCTCGGTCTTTTTTGCGTGTACCAAAAAGAGTTGACTTGGTTTGTTTGGCGCGGAATAAACCGAGCGCATCTCGCAAATTTTAAGGCCGAATCTCTCTATCTCGGACAGGATTTCCGCCTGCCTTGCCACGCGGTGCACCATATAAAAATCGCCCTCATTTTTCAGTAGAAAAACGGCCGCGTCAAGCACGTCACTAAGGGTGCACATTACCTCGTGCCGCGCCAGGCAAACGGCTTTTTCGGGCGGCAGAATGCCGCTTCCTTTTTTGAAATACGGGGGATTGACACACACCGTGTCAAATCCACTGTAAAGCATTTTGCCTTTAACGTCGCGAATATCAGTATTCTCAATGGTTAGCCGATTTTCGCAGTCGTTGATTCGGGCGCTTTTTTGCAGCAGTTTACAGGCGTTTTCCTGCAGTTCCAGTGCCGTTACGTCGTCACTTTTTCCGCCGCCGAGCAGCATCAGCGCCACCGCGCCGTTGCCACTGCAAAGATCGCACACCTTGCCGCAGTTTTGGGGCATAAAACCGTAAAGCAGTACCGCATCGGTGCCGAAACAAAAGTGCCTGTCATCCTGATAAATTTTGTATCCGTTCAGACACAGTTCGTCTATTCTTTCCAAAACACCGTCACGCTCCTTTTTAATGATGATAAAGGATAAATTATAAAAAAATCAATTAGCAAACTGCACAAAAATTACGACAAAAATTTGGACATTCTCACATTTATTCGTTTTTTTGAAGTTCTGCCACACTTTTTGGTTGACGAATTCCTCTCTTAGTATTATAATATTAATAAATATTGAAACAGTACGCTGTTTTTAGTGATTCTAAGGAGGAACAACGGATGAAACTTTGGAAAAGTTTGCTGGCAGCCGTTCTGGCGATGCTCTTGGTTGCATCGATGTCTGTCTGTGCATTCGCTTATACCGACGTAGACCCCAGTGGTGCTTACTACGAGTATATCGATGTGGTTGACAGTCTGGGACTGATCACTGCCAACAAAATGGGCGACTTCAGCCCCAAGAACTACTACACAAGAGGTGATGCACTCATCACCGCTTATCGTATGATCTACGGTAGTGACGAGGGTCTGGAGAACTACAAGAACAATATGTATCTCTTTGACGATATGGAAGACGGTCACCCCCTCATTCCTTACGTTAACTGGGCATATGATAATGGTTTGATCACCAATCTGACCACAGAGCGCACCTTCCTTCCTGCCGAGCCGATCAGCGGTGCTGAGTTTTTGACATTGTTTGTCAAAGTCGGCAACATTGACCCCAACGCTGCTTCTTCCGGTGGCGGCATGGGCGGCATGGGCGACATGGTGGGCGGTATGATGGACGGCATGATGTTCTCCATGGACGATGGCACCGGCGAAGGTGAAGATGCCGGCGCGGATGACAGTATGGCAGACGGTGAGGGTACCGTTGACGGTGAGCTCGTTTATCCCGATTCCTACGTTGCTGCAGCAACCAGCTGGGCAGGTGACGTTATGGGTGACGAGGATAAGATCACTCGTGAAATGGCAGCCATGACCATTGCCCAACTGCTCTGGTATCAGGACGACAGTACACAGATTGACCTGACCACACTGGTAGATGATTACGGCAACCGTCTGGATTGCTTTGCTACCAACGTATACGGTCTGAACAAGGTGAATCTGTCCATCCGTGCAACCAAGGACAGAACACTCGGTTATGAGTTCGAGGGTGACGTACTGCTTTCCAACGGCAGCATTCTGACAACGGATGAAGACCTTTCCAAATACGTAGGTCACTCCATCACCGTAACCTACTGTGACACCAATAGTTCCGGCACCTTGACCGAGGACGAAAAGATTGTCAGCTACGTGCTCAACTCCATGATGCTTCTGGAGCCCGCATTGGCAGACATTACTTTCAGCAGTTATACCGACTTTGTTGTTTCTTCCATGGGTATGGCATTCTATATCACAAATGCCACCAAACTTTATTATAATGATGAACTGTGGAACGATGATCCGCTCAACAACCTGATTAACATTGCAGGCGGTGTCGGCGGCACCATCACCACTCGTCCGAATATGGCCTTTACCGTTGTTCCCTCAGATATATTCGACCCCGTCAGCAACAACAACTTGGTTATGGAAGCATTCGTCGAGGAACATCATCCTGCAAAAATCGTTGATATTGCCGACGGTGTTTATACCTTATATGATTACTATGCACGCGGCACCAAAAACGAATACGTAAGCTTCGCCACGTCTGATATTGTGTTTGAAACCTCTGCCACTTCCGTTGGTGATTACGTTAACTTCTATACTTCCGGCGGCAAGTGCTTCTTGCTGGACGGTAGTGCCAAAAAGGTTAAACTGTCCAAGATTTCCGGCAATGATCTGACGTTGGAGGACGGCACCGTGCTCACTCCTCACCAGCTCTTTAAGCGCTCCGCTACTCTGCCTGCGATGAACACCGAACTGATCGTTGTCACCGAAGACGTAGACGGTACCTTCTATCTGGCTTGGGAATACGCCAATGCTAAAGAAAAGACTCCGGCACTGATTCTCTCCTTGACTGAGAATCTTGACACTGTTACATATCATCTCTACGATTGTACCACCGATAAGGAAATCGATATTGAAGTACCCACCAACAACATTTTGTCTTCCACTCGAATTGAAGAAGGCGAGTTCTTGTACTACAGTATGGATACCGCAGGTGAATACTCCGTAGTTCGCGCCAACGTTTCCGAAAAGGTACATCTTGGTGTTGAAACCGAGGAATACTTTGTTGAATCCTCCACCGGTACTGAGTACAAGAAGAGTGCTTACTACTACGGCAATATGTACACCGATACCTTTAAAGCAGATTACTACAAGATGATTATGGACGTTTCAGGTAACGTTCTTGCCCTCATCTAAAACCAACTAAACCAAAAGCGCCAACCGAATTTTCGGTTGGCGCCTTTTTATTTCGCATAAAATTTAAATTTAAAAAAATTCCCTCTGCAACGCTTGGTCGCAGAGGGTGCTATATATTAAAGGAAGATTTCGCCGACAAACACGGTTTCTGCAGGGCCACTCATCAGCACGGTCTTGCCGTCATAGAATATAGTGAGCGTACCGCCGGGGAGCAAAACGTCGATATTTTTGCTTTGCTCAAAAAGTCCGTTTGTGATGGCGGCAACCACGGCGGCGCAAGCGCCTGTGCCGCAGGCTTGGGTCTCACCGCTGCCGCGCTCCCAAACGCGCATACGAAGTTTGTTTTCACCGACCACCTCGGCAAACTCAACGTTGGTGCGGTCGGGGAAGTGGGACATATGCTCGATAAAGGGACCGTCAGTCGTTACCGGCAGATGCGGCACGTCTTCACAAAAGGTCACAAAATGGGGATTGCCCATCGAAATGCTGAGTCCCTCGTAGATTCGTTGCCCCACTCTGAGCGTCAGTGCCTCGGGTGCAATCACAGGGGCACCCATATCCACGGTGATCAGGCTTACCTTGCCGTTTTCCACCTGCAAAGAAAGACTTTTGATGCCACTGGCGGTTTCGATTTTTAGGTTTTGCCTGTCTGTCAGCCCATTGTCGTAAACATATTTGCCCACGCAACGAATGGCATTGCCGCACATAGCGCCCTCACTGCCGTCTGCATTGAACATACGCATACGGAAATCCGCCTTGTCGGACGGGAGTATCAGCACCAATCCGTTACCGCCGACAGAACGGTGGCGGTCACTGAGCTTCACTGCAAGTGCGGCAGGGTCACTCGGTGCGCTATCAAGGCATTCAAGATAAATATAGTCATTGCCGATGCCGTGCATCTTGGTAAATCGCATATCAGTTCCTCACAAAATTTCTTCATATATAATATTATGAGTTATTTTTTTTCTAAAGTCAACCGATTTAAATAAAAACTTGCCAAAAAAGCAAGAAAAATGGGTTGATTTTTCAAAAAAAGTAGAGTATACTTTAATATCATATATTTGTATACAATTTATAAAAGGAGTGATATTTGTGAAAAACGAATATTTGTTAAGCGTACTGGAAACAGTCAAAAAAAGAAATCCCGGTGAGCCCGAGTTTATTCAGGCAGTTACCGAAGTACTGGAAACTTTGGAGCCTGTTGTTGAAAAAAGACCTGACCTCGTTGCCGCAGGTGTAATCGATCGTATGGTAGAACCGGAAAGACAAATTGTTTTCCGCGTACCGTGGGTAGATGATAACGGTGTTCCGCAGGTAAACAGAGGCTTCAGAGTGCAGTTCAACTCTGCCATCGGTCCCTACAAGGGCGGACTTCGTTTCCATCCTTCCGTAAATGCTTCCATTATTAAATTCCTCGGCTTTGAGCAAACCTTTAAAAACAGCCTTACCAGTCTCCCCATGGGCGGCGGCAAGGGTGGAAGTGACTTTGATCCTCGCGGCAAGAGTGACGCGGAAGTTATGCGTTTCTGCCAAAGCTTTATGACCGAACTGCAAAGACACATTGGTGCAGATACCGACGTTCCTGCAGGCGACATTGGTGTCGGTGCAAGAGAAGTTGGTTATCTCTACGGTCAGTATAAGAGACTCAGAAATGAGTTTACCGGTGTTCTCACAGGTAAGGGCCTGTCCTACGGCGGCTCCCTCATTCGTCCCGAAGCCACAGGTTTTGGCGCGGTTTACTACACTGTTGAACTGCTTAAGAGCTTCGGTGAGGACATCAAGGGCAAAACCTTTGCCGTTTCCGGTTTCGGTAACGTTGCTTGGGGTACTGTTCAAAAGGTTACCGAGCTTGGCGGTAAGGTTGTTACCATCTCCGGCCCCGACGGTTACGTTTACGACGAAGAGGGTATCAACACTCCCGAAAAGATCAACTTTATGCTCGAAATGCGCGCTTCCTGCCGCGACAAAGTTCAGGATTATGCCGATAAGTTCGGTGTACCTTTCTTTGCAGGCAAACGTCCTTGGGAAGTGAAGGTTGACGTTGTGATGCCTTGCGCCACCCAAAACGAAGTTGGCTTGGAAGATGCCAAAAACATCATTGCCAACGGTGTTAAATACTACGTTGAGGTTGCCAATATGCCCACCACCGCAGAAGCTGTTGAGTATCTGCGCAAAGGCGGTGCCGTAATTGCTCCCTCCAAGGCAGTTAATGCAGGCGGTGTTGCTGTTTCCGGTCTTGAAATGTCTCAAAACTCCATGCGTTATTCCTGGACCAGTGAAGAAGTTGATGCCAAACTGCAACAGATTATGAAAAACATCTATTCTGCTTCTTGGGATGCCGCCAAAGAATACGGCCTTGAAGGCGATTTAATCGCCGGTGCCAACATCGCCGGTTTCCTGAAGGTAGCCGAGGCCATGAAAGCCCAAGGCTGCGTCTGAGTCTAAAAAGCACGGTTCTTTCCGTCGAGGTGCCGCCTCGCGTACACATAGTACGCTACGGTCGTCCCCTCAACGAAAACTCCCGCACTTTTTCCACCTATCCGATGTAGGTGATAGTACGCCGACGAAGACTGCAAAAGCGAAAATCTTTGCACTTTTAAACCTTAGCCGATGT
>JAZROO010000070.1:0-17338 GCA_045648705.1 Eubacteriales bacterium
GCCGCCACCGGGGTTTTTAATGAGAGAGCCTGCCATCAGGTCAACGCCATAGTAGGTCGGCTCGTGCTCCTCGGTAAACTCACCGTAGCAATTATCGACCATCACGTAAACGTCAGGGTCGATGCTCTTGGCAAGTTCACAGATTTTTTTAATGTCCAAAGTGGACAAGGTGGGTCGGTTTTGGTATCCCTTGGATTTTTGGATATAGACCATCTTTACGCCCTTCTTAACCTTTTGGGCAATGGTATCATAGTCAATCTTGCCGCCCTCTAAAAAGTCCACTTGGTCATAGTGAATGCCGAAGTCTTTCAGAGAACCGTCACCGTCCGGCTCAATGCCGATTACAGTGTCAAGCGTGTCATACGGTTTACCCGTTACCGAAAGCATGGTATCTCCCGGTCGAAGCAGTGCAAACAGACCGATGGTCAGCGCGTGGGTGCCCGAAATGATATGGGGGCGCACCAAAGCATCCTCTGCTTCCAAGGCTGTGGCATAAACGCGGTCGAGTGCATCGCGCCCCGCATCGTCATATCCATATCCCGTACTGCCTTGCAGAAAACTTGCGCGTACGCGTTGCTCTTGAAACGCCTCGAGCACACGTGCGGCAGTAATAAAGGAAATGCGCTGTGCCTCGTCAAAAGCGTCGGCACAGCGTGATAAAGCTTGTTCTTTGAGTTGTAAAAGCTTGTGTGAAAATTCCATTCTATTCTCCTAAAATCTGCATAAAATCAGCAGCATTTTTCGTCACGTCCCCACGGTAGACAGAACTACCTGCGACAATGACGTTGATCCCTGCCGCAAGGCAACGGCCGACGTTTTCAAGCGTAACGCCACCGTCTACCTCGATTTCAAAACAGGCACCGTTTTGCTTTTTGTAGGCAGAGAGGAATCTTGCTTTTTCCAGTTGGTCTTCCATAAAGGACTGACCACCAAAACCGGGCTCTACCGTCATAATCAGTACCATATCAACGGTATCAAGATATTCTTTGATGCTTTCCACAGGGGTGCCGGGTTTGAGGGTAATGCCCACCTTTTTACCTGCAGAATGTACCTTTTCGATAATTTCGTGTCCCTTTTCGGTGCTTTCCACGTGGAAGGTGATAAAGTCACTTCCTGCCGCCAAAAAATCATCTATGTAGCGCTCGGGGCGGTCAATCATCAAATGCACGTCAAACACCAAGTCACTATGCTGACGCAGACATTTGATCACAGGCGCACCCAAGGTGATGTTGGGCACAAAAAGCCCATCCATCACGTCAATATGCAACCACTTGGCGCCGCCAAGCTCCACTTGTTTTGCCGCATCACTCAGATGCGCAAAATCACTTGCCAGAATTGAAGGGGATAAAATATTCATCACTTATTCTCCATTAATAAATCGTTGATATAGCGTTTTCCTACCAAAGCATCATAACTGAGCATATTATGCGCGTGAATTAAATCCTGTGCTTTTTGATCAAGCTCGGGAATGATACTGCTGATCACTTCACCGTTTTCATCGGTTTCCTGCGTGGAGAAAACACTGCCCTCTTTATCAATTGTAATAAAACGGTTGTAGGTGACAATTTCCTCATGGAAAGCATCAAGAAGATTCCAGTAACCGTTTTTGGGAGCATCGATATAATCGAGCAACAAAGACGGAAGCATATAGCTTGAATAGAAGCCGACGGTTTCGGGCTCTTGTTCAATATAGTTGGAAAAGATCACAAAAGGAGTGCGGTACATATTGTACTGATCCTCTTTGGTCCAGTTGCTTGACCAGCCGGTAGAGATATAACCTGTTTTGTCCAGTACGGTATGGCGGTCGTTGAGGGTGGGCAGATGGTCACCGAAATACAGTACCACCGTCGGTTTCTCACGCTTTTGAACATACTCGTAGAGTTTGCCGAGCGCATCATCTGCAAAATTGGCGCTTTTGCAGTAATTGTTGGCAATCGAGGTTTCTTTTTCGTCCCAATTTTCGTGGGTGATCACCTCGTCATAGGTTTCGTATTTACCTGTAAATCCGCCGTGGTTTTCCATTGAAATGGCAAAGATAAACTTGCTTTGCTCGGTATCTTTTTCAAGCTGAGCCTCAATCTGCTCCACAAAATAGGAGTCGACGATAAATTCTCTTGCATTGTCGCCAATCACGGGATTTACCATACTTTCCTGACCGATAAATTCGTCAAATCCCATTTTGCCGTAGCAGGTGTTTCTGGAATAAAAACTCTCTTTATAGGAATGAACGCCAACGGTTTTATAACCCATATTCTTAAAGTAGTTGGGCAGTCCGTATACCTGCTCATTTGATTTGGGAACGTAGGTGTTGTAAGGAATCAGACCTTCCTTCATATCCACCAGATTGATGCCGGTCAGCACCTCAAATTCACTGCGTACCGTTCCGCCGCCGACACCGCTTGCCTGTGTCATCGTGCCCGAAAGATACTCTTTTTGCAGTTTGTGAAGATTTTCAAGGGGATCCATGGTCAGTTTCACCCCGGGCACCTCGGTAATATCAAACATCGACTCGGAAAGGTAAACGATAACATCGGGTTTTTCAAAATCACCGTTTTCCTCTTGGCCTTGATAGGTTTCAATCAAACCGGTAATATATTCCTCATTATACCCATCGGGAGCAGGCACGTAGCCTTCAATATTAATCAGAAAACCGCCCATAAATCCATGGTTTTCATAAACAACTTTTTGGGTATACTGACGGCTCATCAAAATACTGTCTGCCGTGAAGATAAAGTCTTTGACCTTCGGCAGCAGCACCGTCACCCCTACAAAAACAAGGCACACCACTGCCAACAGCGGACGAAGCCACAGGTTTTTAAAGCTCTTTTGTTTACCAAAAAAGAAAATCAAAATAACGCCGATCAGTATCAGTGCGCCAATCAATAATTGCTTGGGAAAGGGCAAACTGCCTGCGGCAAAGCCCGTAAGGTCTCCGAGATTGCCTGCAAATGCCATATCTGTCGGCAAAAACGGTTCACCGTTGATACCCATTTTGGCAACGTTGATATAGCCCATCACCATAACCGCAACGCTCATCACCGTTGCAGATATCCAATATCGGCGCCAAATCACGTTGAGCACCCAGAAGATCGCAGTCAGTAACGCTACCATAAAAAACATCATATAGTAGTGGCTGATGATCATAAAACGAAGAGTTTGGTACAAACTGCCAAAGCACATCCATTCCAGACAAAAATACAGTATAAACGGAAACAGCACCACCAAAACGTGTGACAATCCGCGCACCAACGTAGCAAACGAGATGGCATAACCAAGCCAACACAGCAGTGCCACCCAAATTACCGCCAAAATCACCGACGGCCACATATTATGTCTTGCCCATTCCAGTGAAATGGGATACTGCGAATAAATCTCTGCTTGTACAGACCAAAACGTCGCCAATGCCAACAAACACAGCACCGCGCTCATAATTGGCTGAAAATATTTATGTTGTTGAATCGCTTTGATTTTATCAATCATTCTTTTGTTCCAGCTCCTTTGCACTGATTCCCTTTTCTTGCAACATTTGGCATAAATGGCCCGTGAGCTTTTCATTGGATCTTGGATAACCGTGTACGTAGATTTCAACGCCACCGTCAGTTTCTTTTGCAATCCAAGAGGCTGCCTTTTGCACCGTTTCATCTATGCCGCCCATTATAAAGATATACTCTGCCGCCACCGGCTTTGCCGCATCGGTCATCGGATGCGCACTGACGCAGTAACCGAATACCGAGTATTGAAGTTCGAGTGTATATTCTTGATTTTTACTGTCGGTCAACAATACCGACTGCGTTTTAAGCGTTAATACCAGCAGTAAAACACCTGCTGAAATCAACAGCACAATACTGTGCTCACGAATCCAGTTTATCACTTTTGTCATCATATCTCGTTACACAATCGCATCTGCCCGATATCCAAGCCCTTTGACCATCTCAATGAGTTGGTCGCGGCGCTCCAGCGTATCATAGACATAGCCCTTTACTTTAAATTTAAATGTTTCCTCGCCGCCATAATACCCTACCCATTGATCTACAACGTATTTTATCGAGGCATCGGTATCCATCAGCAGTACCTGACGGGTCAGATCACGCGCACATTGCCTGCTGCTCTCCTGCATATGCTTTACGCCGACACAGTATCCGTAAACGCTGTAATCAAGGCGCACATACTCATAAGAATCTCTGCCGACATATTGTATCTGCACACTTCTGCCGCGAATAAAAAATGAACTGAGGAAAATCACCGCAAGCACCGTGAAAACCACCCAGTGCTTTTTGATATAGTTGCATATTTTTTTGCCAAAGCCATTGCTTTTTAGTTTCATAGTCGGCTCCTTTAAAGAAATTTTAAAATGGTCTAATTCACCAAATAGACATTATATAATATTACCGCTTATTTTGCAAGAGCGGTGACACAAAATCGGCAAATTTTACAAATTCTTTATCTTTTTCAAAAAAACTTATCTTTTCTATTTATTTTGTCAAGAAAGTGTTATATAATAGATATAATAAATTGGAAAATGGGTGTTATTATGAGCTACATTTCAAAATATTCTGCAATCTTTCAAGATGCAAAGCATATTCACTTTACAGGCATTGGCGGTGTTTCCATGTCTGCCCTTGCCATGATTGCCAAAAGTCAAGGCAAAAAAGTAACCGGATCGGACATTTCTGAGTCGGACAGTGTGCTTTCCCTGCGCCAAAGCGGCATCGCAGTGACCGTCGGCCACCATGCTGACAATGCCATCGGCTGTGATCTGCTCGTTTATACCGCCGCAGTTAAGGACAACAATCCCGAACTCGTGTTTGCCAAGACCAACGACATTCCTCATTGTGAACGCGCCGTACTGCTCGGACTGCTGATGGCGCAGTATCCCCACTCGGTTGCCGTTTCCGGTACCCACGGGAAAACTACGACCACCTCTATGCTTTCCTCAGTATTTATGCACGCCAACACCGACCCGACAGTGTTGGTCGGTGCCAACCTTTCCTTAATCGGTGGCAACTATCGCGTCGGAAGTTCAGACTTCAGCGTTTATGAAGCCTGTGAATACTGCAATTCTTTTCACAATTTCTTTCCCGATGCCGCCATCGTTTTAAACGTCGATGCCGACCATCTGGACTTTTTCAAAGACCTTGAGGATATTCAGAATTCTTTTATTCGTTTTACAGAGAATATTCATAAAGACGGTGTGCTCATCATCAACGGTGATGACGAAAACTGCCGCATCGTTAAAGAAAATGCCCCCGTTCAAACCATCACCTTCGGTTTGAATGCAGATAACGATATTTCTGCCACCAACCTATCTTTCAAGGGTGCGCTTGCCCGCTTTACCGCCTTGCAAAACGGCAAGACACTCGGTCAGGTGGAAATGAACGTCGGCGGAAAGCACAACGTGCTCAATGCCCTTTCCGTTATTGCGGCAGGGCTTTACTACGGACTGTCTTTTGAAGACATTGCCGCAGGCATTGCCGCCTTTGGCGGTGCGGACCGCAGATTTCAGGTAAAAGGCAAGTTAAACGGTGCTCTCATCGTAGACGACTACGCGCACCACCCCACCGAGATTGCCGCCACCATTGCCTCGGCAAAAGCGGCAGGATTCAAGCCTGTTACCGTTATTTTCCAACCCCACACCTTTACCCGTACCAAAGCGTTGATGAATGAGTTTGCCGCATCCCTGAGTGCCGCCGACCAAGTGGTTGTGACGGATATTTACAGTGCCCGTGAAATCAACACCATCGGTGTGCAGATTACCGATTTGCGCGATATGATCAAAGGCAGTCAATACATCGGTGATTTTTCCGCCATTGCGCGTTTCATTACCGAAAATGCCGCCGAGGGCGGATGCTTTATTCTGATGGGTGCCGGCAACGTTAACCAAATCGCATCTCTTTTGAAAATGGAGTAACCTATGTTTTTAAAAAATATGATGACCGCCTTTACGCAGGTAAGCATTCTGATGATATTGGCGGCGGTCGGATTTTGCACCCACAAGGGAAATCTGTTTACCGAAAAAACGGCAAGAGCGTGTAACGGACTATTGTTTTATATCATCACCCCAAGCGTTATTTGCCATTCCTTTATTAAACTTGAGCGCAGTGAAGAAACCCTTTCCCTGTTGGGTTGGGCGCTGTTGGGCGGCTTTTTGTTTCACTTTGCAGGCGTGGTTTTAACACGGTTTTTGTTCAACCGCTCCCCTGCCGCCGCGGTGTACAAATACGCTTCGATGTATGGCAATATGGGATATATGGGCATTCCCCTTTCCCAAGCGGTACTCGGCAGTACAGGCGTGTTTATCTGTTCCATTATGGTGTTTATCTTTAATATGTTTTGCTTTACCCACGGGGTTGCCATTATGGACCGCAGAAAAAACGGTGGCATAAATCTTAAAAAAATGCTCATCAATCCCGGCACCATCGGACTGGCACTGGGACTGCCGATTTTTCTATTGGACATCTCACTGCCGACGGTTATTTACGAGCCGCTGACGCACCTTTCCAACCTCAACACCCCTGTGGCAATGCTGATGCTGGGCACCTACCTTGCCGCCACGCAGCTGAAAGATATTTTCACCATCAAGGAAAATTATCTGGTGTTGTTTGTCAAACTGATATTACTGCCTGCCGCCACCATCGGCATCAGTTATTTTGTCGGTGTGCGCGGTGATTTGTTGGTCGGCTTTGCGCTGATGAGTTGCGTTCCCACCGCCAGCAACACCGTTATGTTTGCCGCACAATTTGAGCAAGACACGGGACGCGCCGGTATGACTATCGCACTAAACAATCTGGCTTCCATCTTTACGATGCCAATTTGGATCGCACTGGCACAGTCTTTGGCAATTTAATGATTTTGATTTAAAAAAACAAATGAGTAACGGAAATTCCGTTACTCATTTTTTATTATTCAACTGATTCTAAAAGCATTCCCATCATATAGTTCTCTGAAAAAACGGGACTGCTCGGCAGGTCAAGCAGCGTGCAGTTTTCTCTGAGCGCTAAAACCTGCTTTCTGAAGTTTTGATTGAGCAATAACATAGAGGCACCTGCCAGTGCCGCATTGCCGACGGATACCGATACATCGGATAAATCTGACGGTATCAAACCGATTTTGGCGGCATTTTGCATATTGAGATAGTTGCCGAATCCTCCGGCAATATACATTGTTTTAACGTCACTTGCCGAAAGTTTTTGAGAGTCGAGCAAGGTAATCAGCCCTGCGCAAATGGCGCTTTTGGCAAGTTGGAGCATCCGAATGTCTTGGGTTGAAAGCTTTACGGGGTCAGCAACTGTCAAAAAGTCGTCGTCAAAATATCCGCTCTCGTCAAGCGCCTCGGTTTCCAGTAAACACGCCACCGCATCAACCAGTCCACTACCGCAGATGCCGCGCGGTTTACCCTTTCCGATCACATGCGCTGAAAGCTTACCGTCTTTCAGTACCACTTTATCAATCGCGCCCTCGGCACCGCGCATTCCCATTGAAATGCCGACACCTTCAAACGCAGGTCCTGCCGCAGTGGAGCAAACGGTCAGTTTGCCTTGATGCCACAGTGCCATCTCACCGTTGGTGCCGATGTCTGCCAGCATTACCGTGTCTTGCCCCTGTCCTGTGGCAAGTAGCGCGCAGGTGGTATCCGCACCGACAAAAGCACTGATGGCAGGCGGCAGATAAACCTCCGCATCTGCTGACAAGGCCGAAAGTGAAATATCTTCCGCCCTTAAGGTCTCACCAAACAAACGCTCTGCTTGAAAAGGCGCGTGAGAAAACGGCTCCACCGACTGCTCTGTCAGCAAACTGAGCATAACGGTATTGCCCGTAATCACAACGGCATCAATGTCTTTGGGTGAAATTGCGGCATCTTTGGCAAGACTTACAAGCATATCACTCAGCGCCTCGCGAATAGAGGTTGCAAGTAAATCTGCTTTACAGTCAAGCGCCGCTTCAATACGCGAAATAACGTCAGCACCCCAAGCGGATTGCGGATTCAGTGCCGTTTGTTTTGCCATCGCGTTCCCGCGGATGTCGTAAAGACAGGCGGCCAGTGTCGTCGTTCCGATGTCTATTGCCGCGCCAAACTTTGAAAAAGAGGGTACTTTTTCAAATATTGGCAACACACCGTCGCTCAAAATCTGCGTCGACTGTGTTTTTTGCAGAGTGGTGATCTGACAATCTCCCACTATCGTTGTCACACACGCCAGTCGCACATTGTCCGCGCGTTCACTTTCGGTAAGTGCCTTCAGTTCTGCCGCCGTAACCTCCGATAAAGCGCCCACGGCTTTGACTTTACACTTTCCGCATTTTCCGTGACCACCGCACAGATTTTCACCGCCGATGACCTGCGAAACCGTCATCCCGACGTGCGCATCGACCGCTTTTCCGTTTACAAGTACTTTGACTTGCTGTTCACTCATTATTCTTCTCCGTCAATCGAAAACAAGACAGCACCGAAATAGGTCACGGTGTCTGTTCCGTTGATATATTTCATATCAGCCGCCGCGGCAAGTTTGGAAACGTTGATTCCATATGCCTCCAAAGACGGCAAAGCAAGGTCGGGAAAACGGCAGGGCTGATCTTCGCGCTTGGCGCAAACCTCACACACGCCGCATCCGCCTGCACCTAAGTGCAAAACCTTTGCAATTTCGGGAATATCAAATGCCGTGCGCAACTCTTTTGCAATTGCATAAGAGTGCTTTTTGGCCTCCATCATCCCTTCGAAATCATAACTGTCCTCAAGTTCAGAAACCGTTTGATAAACAAGGGCATATCGGTAGGCACCGACGCTTGCCATTAATTCATCAATTTCCCCCACGTGTGGCGGACACATCCAACACTTTCCGTAAACACCGCAATAATTTGCCTTGCACATATCACGAAAAGCGCGGTCTGTTTCAATAAGGTCGGTATCAATGATACCGACCTTATAAGCACCCAAATCCACAGCGGCTTTTTTTAAGGATTCAAACAATTTAGCCTCTTGCATAAAATTCCTCCGACGCCGCAAAAAACGCATGCAGATTTTCCCAAGGAGTCATCGGCGGAATATCACAACCCGAAGACAACACAAAATTGGGATACTTTGCGCATTTTTCAAGCAACGCAAGTGTTTGCTCCCTTACAATTTCGGGAGTACCCATGCGCAGTACACCGGCAGGGTCAATGTTGCCCATTACCACCGTATCGGCGGGAACTTTGGAGATAATGTCCTCCATATCTACGGCATTGCCGAAATGATAGGCGGCGCATCCCGTGGAAAGAATGGATTTCATCATCAAGGGCACATTGTCTCCACAGTTATGGTAGACAACGGCAAAATTATCATCTTGCAACTCATTGACCAATTTTTTAATATAGGGAGCGGAAAATTCCTCTTCAAGCATAGGAGAAAGCAGACCTGCAACCGGTTCTGCCATCATAATGCCATTGGCACCTGCCTCTTTATAGGCTCTGGCATATTGGATCAAAAATGCCGTCACCTTTTCCAAAACCAAATGCACCATATCTGGATCATCATAGCAGTCCATCATAATCTCAGAAACGTCAAGCAGTCTTGCCGCCAGAGAAAACGGGCCAATGATACCTGCAAAAATGGGACGGTCGGTAATGGTGGTCGTAGCCTCTTTGATTGCATTTATGTACAGGGAGGTGCGTCCACTGCCGACAGGGGGAACTTTCAACCCCTCGGCTTCTGCCATATCGTGAATCAGTCTGCCCTTTACGGTCGGCACCTCATCGTCCGACACGCTGATGGTCGCACCAAAGCACTCAGCCTCTACCGATAAGTCCATAAAGCTTACCGCGGCAGCCGACGGTGCCTGCTCGGCAACGGCTTTCATACCTTTTGCCTGCAGTTCACTGTCAGAAATCAGTTCTTTAACGGTAATACCGAGCAAACTGACACAAGGGAAGGACAAAACAGGCAGCGGCTTTTTAGCCCCTGTCCCCTTGAGTCCTTCTATCCAATTTTTCATATTCATCTCAGCCATATTCAGCCTCGCTTATCAAAAATTACTCTTTGCAGAATGCAACAGCGGCATCTGCGGCGGAAGCGGCATCTACAGTGTAGCAATCCGCACCGATCTTGTTGCAGTATTCCTCGTTTACGGGAGCACCACCGATCATAATCTTAACCTTATCGCGAATACCTGCTTCAGTTGCGGCTTTCACAACTTCTTCCATAACACCCATAGTGGTGGTCAGAAGTGCAGAACAGCAGATAATCTTACAATCCTGCTCGATTGCAGTCTTAACAAAAGTTTCTGCAGGAACGTCGGTGCCAAGGTCAATAACTTCCAGACCTTTGCCTTCCATCATCATTTTAACCAGGTTTTTACCGATGTCGTGCAGGTCGCCCTGTACGGTACCCAGACAAACGCGGCCGATGGAAGTAACGCCCTCTTGTGCCAGATAGGGTTTAAGAATCTGTACACCCATGTTCATTGCACGTGCGGCAACCAATACTTCGGGAACATAGATTTCATTATTCTTAAACTTTTCGCCGATGACACTCATACCGTTCAAAAGACCCTCGTTGAGAATCTGTTCGGGGTTGCTGCCCTCATCAATTGCCTGTTGTACCAGATCTTTAACAACTTTTCCTCTGCCCTTTTGCAGATTTTCGGAAATTTCGCTTAAGATAACCATAATAATGTCTCCTTCATTTATATTAATTTTATTTTTATTACGATATTGTTTAGGGGTCAGTCCCGTATAGTTACGAAACGACCGATAAAACGCAGGAATATCTCTCAGTCCGCATTGCTCGACGATGCTTTCCACCGTCAGCGAGGTTTCCTTTAATAGATCACAGGCATAGTTCAGCCGCGTCTGACGAAGATACTCAAAAAACGCTTTGCCCGTCACCCTACGAAACACGCGGCTTAAATGCGACTGACTGACGCATAAGGTTTCCGCAATGCCTCTCAGATTGAGTTGACTGTCTTCAAATTGTTCGCTCACCAAACGAATGGTGGGAGAAACCAGCCGCCACTCTTTTTGCCTGATCTCCGCAATGTGCTGAATGGTGTTGCTGACATACCGCCCAAGCGTGATGAGCAACATCGTCAGCAGTGACTCCAAAGCCTTGTCCCAATCCTTTTGGCGAGAAGAAAGCTCGTTTGTGATCTGCTCGATGATTTTTGCAACGGCACCAAAGGTCTTTGCGTCCAATCGGGCATAAGAAACCGCCGCATTATCACTAAACACGCCAAAGCAAAAGTGGGGTGAGCCTTGCTGCACAACGTCCCCCTCAAACCAATCTTTCAGGTCAAGCATCAGACGTTTGACTTCCATCTGCTCGCCTTCCTCCACAAAATATCCGTGCGGCATATCGGCAGGAATGATCAGCACGTCACCTTTGCTGCAGGGAACGCTTTGCTGCGGGGTCTGGCTGATGCCTTGCCCTGCGGTTACGATCCCAATCTCCAAAAGATCACTGACAAACATCTGCGCATAGACAGACTGAGAGGAATCGTATGAATTGCAGGTAATCACATCATGATAAACAGGCGCACTGTGCAACAGCACAGCTTTACTCAGGCGCAAGGGTGCATGTTTTTCCAAAGCCATCATTTCCTCTCCTTAAGATTGTCAGACCTTGACAAATACAGTATAGCACATAAAATATAGGTTGTGAATGGGGTATTGTTGGTTTTTTTAAAAAAATTGGCAACAAAACCACATAAATTGGTTTTGGAATTGGGGTTGACACACCCCCGTCAAAATGATAAAATAAATACAGAAAATGACAGAAAAATTCAAGGAGGCACCCATGGCAAACGTAACGATTTTTGATCATCCCCTGATCCATCATAAGATGGCAATTTTGAGAGACAAGCGCACTTCCTCCAAGCAGTTTCGTGAACTGGTAGAGGAAATCTCCACCTTGATGGCATATGAAGCAATGCGCGACCTTCCTTTGAAAGAAGTGGAAGTGGAAACACCCTTGACCACTGCTAAATTCAAAATGATTGCAGGTAAAAAACTGGCAATCGTTCCCATTTTACGTGCCGGTCTTGGTATGGTAGACGGTATTTTGGCATTGGTGCCCTCCGCAAGAGTGGGTCACATTGGTCTGTACCGTGACCACGAAACCCTTGAGCCCCACGAATATTATTGCAAACTGCCTGCTGACGTTGCTTCTCGTCAGGTAATTTTGCTTGACCCGATGCTTGCCACCGGTGGCTCTGCAAGTGCCGCCATTCAGTTTATCAAAGACAGAGGTTGCACCTCCATCAAACTGATGAACATCATTGCCGCTCCCGAAGGCATTGCTCGTGTTGAGAAGGATCATCCGGACGTAGACATCTACTGCGGATGCCTTGACGAACGCCTCAACGAAAACGGCTATATCCTGCCGGGTCTCGGTGATGCCGGCGACCGCATTTTCGGCACAAAATAAATACCAAAAAGCAGGTTTTCACCTGCTTTTTGTCATATTACACAAAAATTACCATGCTCAGCGCCGGTAATTTCGTGACGAAATTTGTCAAAGATATTTGCATTTCTTGCAAAGTAAATGTATAATGATAATAGTCACGTTTTTTTGAAATTTGACTATTGAATATAAAATCTTAGGAGGATACCATGGAGCAAAATGTGCACGAAATTTCCATCCCTTACGGTACACTGAGTATCGTTGGAATGAAGGGATGCGAAGATCTTCTCTCTCGCATTGACAGTTATTTGACAGATTGGAGAAAAGAACGTCATAATGAATCTATGCGCGAGGCTGATTTTATCGGCTACTGCAGAGATTCCTACAAATTGGATGTGGATTGCCCCCGTTTTGGTTCCGGTGAAGCCAAAGCAATTTCCCATCAATCTTTCAGAGGTCAGGACCTGTTCATTTTGGTGGACGTATTCAATTACGGTGTAAAATTCAAAATGTACGGTCAAGAAGTACCGATGAGTCCCGACGATCACTATGCAGACCTGAAGCGTGTTATCGCCGCCGCAAGCGGTAAGGCAAAACGTATCAACGTTATTATGCCGATGCTGTACGAAGGCCGTCAGCACAAGAGAACGGCAAGAGAGTCGCTGGACTGCGCACTCTGTCTGCAAGAGTTGGTCAACATGGGTGTAGACAATATTCTCACCTTTGATGCACATGATGCCAGAGTACAAAATGCCATTCCGCTCAGTTCCTTTGAAAATATTATGCCGACCTATCAGTTCCTCAAGGCAATGTGCCGCACCATTGAGGACTTTAACATCGACAAAGAGCATCTGATGATCATCTCTCCCGATGAAGGCGCTCTCAACCGTAGTATGTATTATTCTTCGGTACTCGGTGTTAACCTCGGTATGTTCTACAAACGCCGCGACTATTCCACCATCGTTAACGGCCGCAACCCCATCGTAGCCCACGAATTTTTGGGTGAAAGCGTTGAGGGCAAGGATCTGATTATTGTTGACGATATGATCGCTTCAGGTGATTCCGTTATGGATATTGCCAAAAAGCTCAAGGAAAAAGGCGCCAAGAGAGTGTTTGTTGCCACCACCTTTGGTCTGTTCACCGCAGGTCTTGAAGTGTTTGACAAGGCATACGAAGAAGGATACATTGAGCGTATCTTCACCACCAACCTCATCTACCGTCGTCCCGATCTGGCTGACCGCGAGTGGTACACTGAGGTTGATATGGCTAAGTTTATTGCTTACTTTATCGACACGCTCAACCACGACCAATCTGTTTCCGGTCTCCTCAACCCCGTTCATCGCATCAACAACCTTTTGGAAAGAAAGGCAAAGGGCGAAATCGAGGTTAAATCTCCTAAGAAAAAATAAAAGTTACATCACAAAAAAGTCCTCCGCTTTAGCGGAGGGCTTTATTATTTTCGAAAAAGGTTTACAAGTTTCCCAACCCATTCTGCCATTTTGAATTTCAGCGTATAAGGATGGGTAACCATCTCAAGTTCCGACTTTTCAAGCACCTCTGACAAAAGCGCCTCATTATCGGCATCCACCGCGCCCACGCAAAGAGCAGGAAACATCACACACCAAAAGTTCTGCCCCTGCGCAGTCCCGAGCGTAATCTCTATAGCATCGTAGTTACCTGCAGGAAAGGTGACGTTTTCATAACTTTTGGTCGGAAAATAGAGATTTTTGATCTGCACCTGCACATCGTCCCGACATCCCTGTCCGCGCAATATTTCCTCAGCACAGGCGCGGATTTGTTCTTTATTTTGATTGGCAATGGTGATGGCATCCGCTTTGTCCCTTGCATCTTTAAAAAGCTTATCGGTCAGATTTGCAATGCCGTCACGCACCATCAGTTTAAGACTTTGATCTTGCGCTGAATCGGAATTGGCAACGATATGAAATCGCAAAACTTCATTTGAGACCGCCTTTGCCTCCCTTGCTGCCACAAAGCACAAAATCACCATACAGCACAAAAAGCCAAGCCCAAGCGCTGTGAGCATACTCACTGTTTTATTTTTAAACATAAAAAACCTCCGTCAATTCGGTATGTTTCCATTATTGACGGAGGTTTGATATTTTATTCTTTTGGTGTGACAACATAGCAATCGCATTTCTTTCCGATAAAAGAAAGCGCGGCGCGTTTTGCCGCCGATACCGACTCGAAAATGCCGTACACCGTACTGCCCGAGCCACTCATAATGGCACCAAGCGCTCCTGCCGCTTTGAGCTGACTGCAAAATGCGGCAATTTCGGGATGCTCCTGCTCCACGGCAGTTTGCATCGAATTGCCCATCGCCTCGGCTACCAAAGCAATGTCTTGCTTTTCGAGCGCACGTACCATTGTTGCCGCATCGGGATGCGGATAGTTTTCCATTTGGTCCATCAGCGCAAAAATTCTCGGTGTCGGTAGTGAAAAGGGTGGCTTTAACAGCAAGAAAGCTCCCTTGCTCCACGGAGTCAACTGCCTGAGGTCCTCCCCGATACCGCACGCGAGTGCCGTACCACCGCGTACAAAAAACGGCATATCGGCACCAATCGGCGTTGCAATTTTGATAAGTTCATCATCACTTAAATTCGTCTGATACATTTTATCCAGCAATTTCAGCGCCGCAACACCATCACTGCTGCCACCGCCAAGCCCTGCGCCCGAAGGCACACGCTTATGAAGTGTAAAGGAAACTCCCTTGCCACGAATATCGGTGTATTCAAAAAACGCTTTTGCTGATTTCCAAAGAATATTGCGCTCATCACACGGAATATAAGGCAGATTGCAACGAATGGAAATTTTGTCGTCAGGTGCCGCAAGCAAATCATCTGCCAGTGAGATTTGCTGCATCACGCCCGACAGTTCGTGATACCCATCCTCGCGTTTGCCCACAACGTCAAGTGATAAATTTACCTTTGCATATGCCTTTGCAAACAGGCTTTTCATTTGGTGTGGTCCTCCACAAAAAGTTTGAGTCTTCTAAGAGCTTCCTTGAGGTTTTCCTTAGAATAGGCATAGGAGATACGCACGTGCCCTTCCCCGCTTTCGCCGAAAGCGTTACCGGGAACAACGGCAAGGCGTTGCTCATAAATCAGCTTTTCGCAAAACTCTTCACTGGACATACCAAGTCTTGTGATATTCGGGAATATGTAAAACGCGCCGAGAGGTTCAAAACAAGGAAAGCCGAGTTCCTCCAGTCCCTGACGGATGAATTTGCGACGAGCATTATATTCCGCGCGCATGGTGCGCACGTCTTCATCCCCGTTTCTCATTGCCTCGATGGCGGCATACTGCGCCGTGGAGGGAGAGGACATAATGCCGTACTGATGAATCTTCAGCATCAGTTTAATCAGCGGCTTTGGTGCCACAAGATATCCAAGGCGCCAACCCGTCATAGAATAGGCTTTGGAAAAGCCGCTGACGATGATGGTACGCGCTTTCATATCCTCACTCAGTGATGCAATGGAAACGTGACGGTTTCTGCCGTAGGTCAGTTCCGCATAGATTTCATCACTCAGCACGTAAATATCGGTACCTTTCAGTACGTTTGCGATCTCTTGCAGATCCTCTTTGCTCATAATAGCGCCGGTGGGATTGTTCGGATACGGCAACACCAAAAGTTTGGTTTTGGGGGTAATGGCATCTTTGAGTGCCTGGGCGGTCAGACGAAACTCATCTTCCTCTTTGGTTACGATGGGTTTCGGGATGCCGCCTGCCAAACGTGTCAGCGGATCGTAGCAAACAAAGCTCGGCTCGGGAATCAGCACTTCGTCCCCCGGCTCAACCAGTGTGCGAATCGCAACGTCAATGCCCTCACTGCCGCCAACGGTCATAATGATCTGATCCGGCTCATACTGTAAAGAAAAACGACGTTCAAGATAGTTTGCGATTTCCTCACGCAGTTCCATCACACCTGCATTGGAGGTGTAGTGCGTTTTGCCCTGTTCCAGAGAAACGATACCTGCCTCGCGGATATGCCACGGGGTGACAAAATCAGGCTCTCCGATGGACAGAGAAATCACGTCATCCATTTCCGCCGCAATGTCAAAAAACTTGCGGATACCGCTCGGCTTTAAATCCCGAACGGCACGGCAAACGGTATTTTCATAATCAATCATAGGAAAAAAGCCTCCGTGTGTCACCCTTGCGGTCGCAGAAAATGACACCTTTATCTTTGTATTTGGTCAAAACGAAGTGGGTACCCGTCGAAACAACGCCTTGCATCGGGGCTACTTTTTTGGCAACAAACATTGCCACTTCTCTAAGCGTTTTGCCTTCAATGAGCAACCAGATATCATAACCGCCGCTCATCAGATAGACGCTTTTTACCTCGGGGTAGTTGACCAGTCTTTCAGCCAAAGCGTCAAACCCTTCACCGCGTGTGGGTTGAATCTTCAGTTCAATCATCGCGGTAACACAAGAGCGTTTGGTTTTCTCCCAGTCAATGAGCGCATTGTAACCCAAAATGACCTTTTCGTTTTCAAATGCATCAATCTGTGCGGCAACCTCACTTGTGTCCGCCTGCAGTTGCTCGGAAAGTTGCTCGAGAGTCAGCTTCGAGTCCTGCTCAAGTAAATTTAAAAGTTTTTGTTTATCCATAAGATACCTCTTTCTTGCGAAAACGCATCAAGATATAAAAGTCCATTATATTCTATTGTATCATATTTTTATATTTTTGCAAGTTCAATCTTTCCAAAAGTCAAGCATTGCCGCCTCGTACCCTGCCCGATCCACGTAGTAACTCATACCGTGATCGGCACCCGGCACCACCAACAATCGCTTTTCCGACACACATGCCTTGTAGTTTTCATAGGTCATTTCCACGGGTACGAAATGGTCATCCGTACCGTGCACAAACAAAACAGGCACCTTACACGCTTTCATCGCATCTATCGTGGTAAAATCGGCACTGCCAAGGTTGATTTTACGTTTGCAGAT
>JAZROO010000071.1:0-12950 GCA_045648705.1 Eubacteriales bacterium
GCCTCGGTAATGTGCTCGGGAAGAATGTTTTGCTCACCTGCAAGGTCGGCAATGGTACGGGCAACTTTGAGTACGCGAGTGTATCCGCGTGCCGAGAGAGCCTGTGTTTCAAACTTCAGTTGTAAAATCCGTTCTCCAAGCGCATCGGGAGCGCAAAATTCTTTGATATCTTTGCTGTCCATATCCGCGTTTTTGGTGATGGGCAGATGGGCAAATCGCTTTTGTTGCAGTGCTCTTGCGGCATTGACACGGGCGCGAATATCAGCAGAGCACTCGGCTTTTTGTTTGGAAGAAATATGTTTGAATTCGACGGCAGGTACGTCAATGTGCATATCAATACGGTCAAGGATGGGGCCACTGAGTCGTCTGTGGTAACGGGCGATGGCGGCAGGGGTGCAGGTGCACTTCTTTTCGGGGTGACCGAGATAGCCGCAAGGGCATGGATTCATTGCCGCAAGTAAAATAAAATTGGCAGGGTAGGTCACCGAGCCGTTGGCACGGGATACGGTAATTTCGTTATCCTCAAGCGGTTGGCGCAGTGCTTCCAACATTTTGGGCGGAAATTCGGGAAATTCATCCAAAAACAGCACACCGCCGTGCGCCAGTGAAATTTCTCCCGGTGTCATATGCATACCACCGCCGCACAGGGCAACGGGGGAGGCAGTGTGATGGGGAGAGCGAAACGGACGATAGGAAATCAGCTTGTGCGGTTCGCCTTTAGTAGAAATAGAATATATTTCGGTGCTTTCCAGCGCTTCTTCATAGGTCATATCGGGTAAAATGGTGGTAAAGCGCTTGGCAAGCATACTTTTGCCACTGCCGGGAGGGCCGATCAGCAAAATATTGTGACCGCCTGCCGCCGCAATTTCAAGAGCGCGGCGCGCCAAAGGCTGACCCATCACTTCGCTGAAATCCGCACCGCCTTCCGTGGCGACAGGAGCAAAGGGGACTGGTTGGAGCGGCACAATGCGGTGGGAGCCGTTGATATGTTCCAACAACTGTGCGACACTTGCAACTGGAAAGATGGCAATATCGGTAACGTGTTTGACCTCGTCTATATTGCCCTCGGGCAGATAGACGGCATCAAAGCCGTTTTCCTTGGCATATCGCACCATCGGCAAAACACCGTGCACCGAAAGCACCTGTCCCGACAGGGAAAGTTGCCCAAGCATCATTGCATTTTCATTAAAAGTGATCTGACGGGTGGCGCCCAACAGTCCCACCAGAATCGGCAGGTCGTATAAGGCACCGTTTTTGGGCACGTCTGCAGGAGAAAGATTGACAATAATGCGCCGCATCGGAAACTCCATACCGGTGTTGCGCACCGCGGCACGCACACGTTCTTTGGATTCCTTGATGGCGGCATCGGGGAGACCTACGATCTCAAAAGCGGGCAGACCTTTGGAAGCGTCCACTTCCACCTGCACGCCAAAACCTTTAATTCCGATTAACCCTGCGGAACGGATAAATGCTGTCATAAACTCATCTCCTTATTGTCCTAATTATACAAAAAAATTCTCAAAAAGACAATATTTTCATCAAAATACAAAAATATTTCAAAAAAATACGACTTTATTTCTTTACTTTGCAATAAAAAGGTGCTACAATTAGCGTGTATGATTGTATATAAATAAATCTGCATATAAATTTAAGGAGGACATTTTCATGGCAAGAAAAATGAAAACCATGGACGGTAATAACGCTGCCGCTTACGTCAGCTATGCGTTTACTGAGGTAGCAGGTATCTACCCCATCACTCCGTCCAGCCCGATGGCAGACTATGTTGATCAATGGTCCGCTCAGGGTGTAAAAAACATTTTCGGTACCACCGTTAAGGTTTCCGAAATGCAGTCTGAGGCAGGTGCCGCAGGTACCGTACACGGTTCTTTGAACGCCGGTGCGATGACCACGACCTACACTGCTTCTCAGGGTCTGCTTTTGATGATCCCGAACATGTACAAAATCGCAGGTGAATTGCTGCCCAGCGTATTCCACGTTTCCGCTCGTTGCGTAGCAAGTCACGCGCTGAACATTTTTGGTGACCATTCTGACGTATATGCTTGTCGTCAGACCGGTTTTGCTATGTTGGCAGAAACCAATCCGCAGGAAGTTATGGACCTGGGTGCAGTTGCACACCTTGCTACCATCAAGGGCAGAGTTCCCTTCATTAACTTCTTTGACGGTTTCAGAACTTCTCACGAAATTCAGAAAATCGCTGTTTGGGATTATGAAGATCTCAAAGAGATGTGCGATATGGATGCAGTTGATGCTTTCCGTAAGAGAGCGCTCAACCCCGAGCATCCCGTAATGCGCGGTTCTCACGAAAACGGTGACATCTTCTTCCAGCACAGAGAAGCTTGCAACAAGTACTATGATGCAATGCCCGAGATCGTTGAGGAGTATATGGACAAAGTCAATGCCAAACTCGGCACTGATTACAAACTCTTTAACTACTACGGTGCTCCCGATGCCGAAAGAGTTATCGTTGCAATGGGCTCCATCTGCGACGTAGCTGAAGAGGTTATCGACTATATGCTCGCCGCCGGCGAAAAGGTTGGTTTGGTTAAGGTTAGACTGTATCGTCCCTTCTCCGCCAAAAAACTGGCCGAGGCAATTCCTGCCACCGCTAAGAAAGTTGCTGTTCTCGATCGTACCAAAGAGCCCGGCGCTTTGGGTGAACCTTTGTATCTCGACGTTATCACCGCTTTGGCTCAGACCGGCAGAACCGGTATGACCGTTGTTGGCGGCAGATACGGTCTTGGTTCTAAAGACACTCCGCCCTCCAGCATCTTTGCCGTATATGATGAACTGGCAAAAGACGAGCCCAAAAATCAGTTCACTTTGGGTATCAATGACGACGTTACCGGTCTTTCTCTTGCTGAGAAAGAGGCTCCCAACACCGCAGCAGCCGGCACCGTAGAGTGCAAGTTCTGGGGTCTGGGTGGTGACGGTACCGTTGGTGCTAACAAAGACTCTATCAAAATCATCGGTGATCATACCGACAAGTATGTTCAGGCATACTTCCAATATGACTCTAAAAAGACAGGCGGTATCACCATTTCTCACCTGAGATTCGGCGATCAGCCCATCAAGAGCCCCTACTACATCAACAAGGCAGACTTCGTTGCTTGTCACAACCCCTCTTACGTTCTGAAGGGTTACAAGATGGTTAACGACGTAAAGCCCGGTGGTGTATACCTCATCAACTGTCAGTGGACACCTGAGGAACTGGCTTCTCACCTGCCTGCTGATGCCAAACGCTACATTGCTAAGAACAACATTCAGCTCTACACTGTAAACGCTATTGATCTGGCGGCTGAGATCGGTCTTGGCAAACGTACCAACACCGTTTTGCAGTCTGCATTCTTTGCACTCAGCAAGGTTCTTCCTGCAGAGGAAGCCATTGGCTATATGAAAGAAAAAGCCCAGAAGTTTATGAAGAAGGGTAAAGAAATCGTTGAGATGAACGAAAAGGCCATCGATGCCGGTGCTACCGCTTTCGTTAAGATCGACGTTCCTGCCGACTGGGCAAATGCCGCTGACGATGCTGCTGCTGAAAAGAGCATCGGTGCGGACAAGCTGGTTAAGATGGTTGACGGTATCATGTAACCCGTTTCCAAGATGGATGGTGACAGCCTGCCTGTTTCCGCCTCCATCGACCATGCTGACGGTACTTTTGAACACGGTGCTTCCGCTTACGAGAAGCGCGGCGTTGCCGTACTCGTTCCCGAATGGGATGCCGCTACCTGCGCTAAGTGTAACCGTTGTGCATTTGTTTGTCCCCATGCTACCATCCGTCCCTTCGCTATGAGCGAAGAGGAGGTTGCCGGTGCACCTGCGGACATTAAGATTGCACCCAAGCCCGTTATCAAAACTGATTATAAGTACACTCTGGCCATCTCTCCGATGGATTGTATGGGATGCGGCGTTTGCGTCGGCGTATGTCCCACCAAGAGTCTTAAGATGGTTTCCAGAGAATCTCAAGAAGCACAACAACCCGTATTTGATTACTGTGTTGCTACCGTTACCGAGAAGCCTGAGACCACTGCTGTGATCAACGCTGTATCCAGCCAGTTCAAGCAACCCTTGCTTGAGTTCTCCGGCTCTTGCGCAGGTTGTGCTGAAACCGCTTATGCAAGACTGGTTACTCAGTTGTTTGGTGATAGAATGTATATCTCCAACGCTACCGGTTGTTCTTCCATCTGGGGCGGTCCTGCCGCTACTTCTCCCTACACCGTGAACAAAGAAGGTCACGGTCCTGCTTGGGCAAACTCCTTGTTTGAGGACAATGCTGAGCACGGCTTTGGTATGTATCTCGGTCAGAAGGCACTGCGTGCTGCTCTGATTGAAAAGGTACAAGCTTTGGCAGAGGGTGAAAACACTCCTGCAAACATTAAAGAAGCTGCTAATGCTTACCTTGCTACCATCAACGACGGTGAAGCAAACGCTAAGGCAAGTAAAGAGCTGATTGCTCTGTGCGAGGGCTGCGGATGTGATCTTTGCAAGTCCATCGTGGCTCAGAAAGAATACCTTGCCAAGAAGAGCGTATGGATCTTCGGTGGTGACGGTTGGGCTTACGACATCGGCTTTGGCGGTGTTGACCACGTTCTTGCAAGCGGCGAGGATGTAAACATCATGGTATTTGATACCGAAGTTTACTCCAACACCGGCGGTCAGGCTTCTAAGGCTTCCAACATCGGTCAGGTAGCTCAGTTTGCTGCAGCCGGTAAGGCAATTGCCAAGAAGAGCCTGTCCGAAATCGCAATGTCTTACGGTTATGTTTATGTTGCACAGATCGCTATGGGCGCTGACATCAATCAGACCCTCAAAGCCATCCGTGAGGCAGAAGCATACAACGGTCCTTCTCTGATCATCTGCTACAGCCCCTGCGAGATGCACGCCATCAAGGGTGGTATGGTCAACTGCCAGGCAGAAATGAAGAAGGCAGTAGATTGCGGTTACTGGGATATGTTCCGCTACAATCCTGCTGCTAAGGCAGAAGGCAAAGCTCCCTTTACCTTGGATTCTAAAGCCGCTACCGCCAGCTACAAGGACTTCTTGTTGGGCGAAGCTCGCTACAGTGCACTGACCCGCTCCTTCCCCGAGCGCGCAGAAGCTCTGTTTGCACAGGCAGAAGAGCAAGCCAAGAAACACAGAGAGCATCTTGAAAAACTTGCCAAACTGTATAACGAATAAGAGATTATTTCAAAAAGGAGTTTGTCCCTCGGGACAAACTCCTTTTATTTTTACGTGATTTAGGAAGGCGCCTTGATTTTTAAAGGTGAATCTTTTATAATAAAATACATAAAATCTAAAGGAGCAGACAAAATGTTACAGGTAATGATTGATTTGGTGCGGCAGACGCGGGACATTGTTTTTAAGGCAGGCGCGGCGCAGGATTTTAAAATCAAAGGACATGGCGACTATGTCACCGTGGTTGATACCGGCATTCAAAACTTTTTAGAGCAAAAATTGTCTGCGCTTTACCCTGAGATTCAGTTTATGGGGGAAGAAAAGAATAACGAAGGTATTGATTTTGACGGAAAGGTGTGGATTCTCGATCCTATTGACGGCACTGCCAATCTGGTGCGCCGCTTTGGGCAAAGCGCGGTTTCTCTTGCCTTGGTCGAAAGCAGAGTGCCGACGTACGCGGTGATATACAATCCCTTTACCGATGAACTTTATGCCGCTGAGCGCGGCAAGGGCGCCACTCTCAACGGCAGTCCCATTCACGTTACCGATGCCGCAAAAGTGGAGGACAGTTTGATTGCCGTCGGCACCTGCCCGTATCACAAAGAAATGGGCAAAGTGGTATTTGAATCGATTTATAATGTGTATATGGTTGCAGAGGACGTGCGCCGTATGGGTGCCGCGGCACTTGACCTTTGTCACGTGGCGGCAGGCCGTGCAGACGGGTCGTTTGAGCATATTCTCAACCCGTGGGATATTGCCGCAGGGGTGCTTTTGGTAGAAGAAGCAGGCGGCAAGGTCACCGATATGGACGGAAATACTTTACGCTTCGACAGTGCTGCCTCGGTTGTTGCCTCCAACGGTAAAATCCACGAAGAACTGAAAAATTTACTCATCGAAAAATAAAAAAACCGCTCTTTCCTCGGAAAGAGCGGTTTTTATGTGAAGCGCATTTACGTATTGGTTTTGCGGTATTTTGACGGAGGGATTCTGCGCTTGGCGGTAAAGACACGACTCAGATGAAATTGGTCGCAAAACCCGTATTTTTCCGCCAGTTCCGACAAAGACAAGTCGGTGGTGCGCAGGTCATGTTCCAGTGCGGCAATAACCCTTTGGCGTAAATAGCGAATCGGCGCCATGCCGACTTCTTTTTTAAACCGTGTTTGAAATATGGCAGGAGAAAGATATACGGCATCGGCAAGAACGGAAATGGTTAGTGCCATACTTGGATAATCGGTTATCAGCCGCAGTGCTTTTTTGATGGCAGGGGAGTAGTGAGGAATGTTTAAAAGCGTATCGGTTTGTCGCATAGCCTCTAATATCAGTTGCTCTATTTGAATGCGCTGGGCAAGAGCACTCTGAAAGTCGTTCTTTTTAAAAAGTTCTATCATTTCCGCTACCTGCGCCGCGCGGTTTTCAAAAACGATACAGCCGACAGGCGCGATGGTTAAATCTTCATTGGCACTGCTGTAAAGATTAAACTGATAATAAAGTTTGCACAAACGATGATCGCAATCATAGGAAAACGGTGTGCCGGCAGGGATGATATAAATGTTTCCGGGCAACAGTTTATAAGGCACCCCATTACAAACAATGTTTGCCGCGCCCTCCGTTACAAAGTAAATTCGGTGAAAGGCGGCGGTGGTGGTGCGGCATTTCCATTTGGAAGAAAGCTCTGTATAGGCGGCGCGGTTGATGGAAAGATTCATTTTGTTGGTTTCGCGCAAGAGAGGGTGATTTTGAACAAACATAGGTAAATCTCCATAAAAAAAGCATTGATATGCATAAAAATGATAGAAATATCCATATACATTGATTTTATTATATATTATTATTAGAATAGAGTCAATATAAATCTTTGAAGGGAGATTTTTTATGAAACGATATTTTCAAAAGTCGGTAAGTTTATGTCTTGCCATGCTGATGCTGATCAGTATGATGACAAGCATTGTTTTGCCTGCTTCTGCACAAACAGACAAGGCAATCAGTTTTCAAAACCTCTCAAACTATCAAGTAATTCAAAGGGACGGCAACGACAAGGCTTCGTTTGCTGTTGCAATTCAGTATAGCGGCGGTGAAGACGTCGCTGCCCGTGTAAAAGCAACCGTTTCAACTGATGCGAAAAAAGGTGCTTCTACCGATTGGGTCGCGATGACATCGGCAGACGGCAGCAATTTTTCCGCTGAAATGACGTTGACTGCAGGCGGTTGGTATACCCTTACTGCGCAAATTTTGCGCGGTGAAGAAGTACTGGCGGAAAACAGCATTGAAAAGATCGGTGTTGGTGATATTTATATCACGTATGGTCAATCCAATGCCGCCTCTTACGGCAGTCCCATAACAGAACCGAAAAGTGATATGGTTGTGGCTTACAATCCGCTGACTTCTGCCTGGCAAATTGCAAAAGATCCGCAGCCGCAGGGCGAGGGTAGCCATTGCGGTACGCAAGGTTCTCCCTGGCCGACAGCAGGGGATTATCTTGTGGAACGTCTGGGCGTACCCGTTGGTTTTATATCAGCGGCTTGGGGCGGCGCAAAGGTTTCAGCGCTGCAACCCGGCACCACTGCCTACGATAAAATGTTTATTCCCATGGTGAAAAAATTTGAGCCCAATGGATTTAAGGCAGTACTGTATCATCAGGGAGAAACTGATTCTCAAAAGCAAACAACTACGGAAGATTATGCAAACGAACTGCAAAAACTGATTCAACATACTCGTGTTGATGCAGGTTGGAATGTTCCGTGGATGGTTGCCAACATATCAATTCACGTAAATACCACGCCTGCCATGCAAAATCCGATACTGCTTGCGCAACAACAGGTGATTGCGGCAGACGATAACGTTTACAACGGTCCGTATACCGATGATATGCCCAATGATACCCAATATCGTCACGACAAAATTCATTTTAACGAGACCGGTCTGAAAATTCACGGCACCCGTTGGGGTCAGGCCATTTGCAGAGAATTTTTCGGCATGGAAGAAGATCGCGTTGAGCTGACAATTGGTGCGACTTCGCTTAAGAAACACAAAGCGGTACCCTTTACTGCCAAAGCATACAATCAAGACGGAAGCGCAAACAAAAATACGATTGAAATTATCACCGACCGTCCCAATGACGTTAAGGTTGCGATTACAAGTACAGATACCGCAAACGGTACCGTCAGCGGAACGATTACCAACACGGGAGATATCACAGACGTTGAGCATATCAGAGTATATGCAAAAGTTGCCGTGACGGGTGCAACCTTACCGCAGGGTGATAGCATCACAGGTCGCGTATTGTCCCCTGTCAGCGTATTGCCGATTTCCGGCTTGGAAGATAAAAAGCTGAATGCCGTTCTTGCAGGTGACAATTTGCAAGAATATAATACGACAGCCGGTTATTCGGTTGCTTGTTTGCTGGATGGAATCAAAGACGATAATATGAAAATCTGGCATTCCAAATATGGAGTCACCTCCGCCTACGTTACCTTTGACTTGGGCAAGGACGTAGAGGTATCTCTGATTAAGTCTTTTGCCAGAATCAACGTACCGGATACACATATTAAAAAGTATTCTGTCTGGGTCAGCAACAGTGCACCGACTTACAGTGCTACCACCGGTGCCGTACCTTCCTATCTTAATGTAAATGCACCCACCACAAGCGGCATTTTGGACAAATGTACCAAAACGGATTTGGTGCGCGACATTGAACTGCCCGTCGGCACCCACGGTCGCTATGTGACAATTTTTATCGAAAACACACATCATACCAATTATCTGCAGATTGCAGAAATAGAGATTTACGGTCAGCCGCGCGACGTAATGAAGCAAAAGCTCAACGGCATCACCGTTTATGCTGAAAATGCGGAAGAATACACAACAAATAATAATACTGATGTGCCGTATCCTGCAACGCATCTGGTCGACGGAAAAATCCATAACAACAGTAATATGTGGCACACTGACGATAATATTACCGATGCATATATCACGTTAGATTTGGGCGCGGATACTTATGTCAGCGAAATCGTGTCACACTCCAGAACCAATAATGACAAAACGATAGCCAGAAACATTGAATACTATGATATATATCTTAGCAACGTTGCGCCGCAATATTCGGGTGTAGATGGGAAGGTGCCCACCGGCTTTGCCGCAAGCCTCACTGCCACCGGAAAGATGGAACAGTGCACTGCCGCAAAACCTTACGGCACAATCGCTTTGCCCAAAGGGGCGCACGGCCGCTATCTTACCATACATATAAAGAGCGTATATGACAAGGAAAGCAGAGCCGCTATCAATATTCAGGAGCTTGAACTTTTCGGCTCCGTCATCGGTCCTGTTGCCAAATTGGACAATAGTGATATTAAATTGATTGGTCAGAATGTGGCGGATGCTTCCGGAACGTATGCGGCAAAGGAAATGCTGGACGGCATTACTACCAATTATAATGATAATTTTTGGGATACCAATGCCGGTACCTCCGATGCATACATTACCTTTGATCTGGGATACACTCAAAAACTTTCCGAAATGTTGATTTATGCCAGACCTCATACAAATACTTGGGACAGAGGTGTTAAGGATTACGAAGTATACGTGAGTGATACTGCACCCACCTACGTTGATAAAAACGGAACGCCTCCCACGGGACTTGCAGATAAACCCTCTGCTTCAGGTTCGCTTAGCTTTTGCAGTGCCTCCTTCCCCTATGATACGATTCAATTGGGTGGGGACTACGGCAGATATGTAACCTTACATATTAAAAGCACCCAAGCGGAAGCGCAGGTAAATATTGCAGAGGTAGAATTTTTCAAGAATATCAACGGAAAACTGGACAGCTCCAAAATTTCGGTAGTCGGCCATAACGCTACAGATTATAACAATGCAAGCGTTGGTCACTATCCCGCTTCTAAGATGCTGGACGGTATCAAAACACTTAGCGGTGAAGGCTTCTGGGGAACAAACGGCGGCGCTAAAGAAAATGTGTATTTAACATTTGATCTTGGCTCAGTTCAAAAGATTTCTGATCTGGTTGTATATGCAAGACCGGCCGCTACGACCTTTAACAGATGTATTAAAGATTATGAGATATATGTGAGCAACACAGCCCCCACTTACGGTGAAGTTGGTGCCGCTCCCACAGGCTATGGTGAAAAAGCCGCCTATGGAACACTTCAGGCACTTTCGAGCACCAGCCTTTATGATACCATCCATATCGGTGGCAACGCTGAAGGCAGATTTGTTACCCTGCTCATCAAAAATCTGCATGGCGGACCTACGGTAGATATTGCTGAAATCGAGTTTTACACGCAACTCTCCACTGCCGAATGGGCGGCGCACGAAACCACAAGTTTGAGCGTTGACTATGAAAACGGCACCTTGATTTTGCCCGACTTCAAGGATACCACCGTAAGCATTCTTTCTTCCGAAAACACGGAATTGATTTCACTTGACGGTAAGGCAGAAATTTTGTATGGCGGCGAAACCAACGTAGTTTTGCGCTTTACCGATACAAACGGATTTACCGCTGACACAGAGCCCATTACCGTTGACGTGTTCGGTCTGCGTCGAAGAATGGCAAAGCCCGTTAAACTGACTGAGTCTTGGGCAAGTAATTGCGGATCTACCAATCCTGCAATTCATTTGATCAACGGCGTAGCAGGTGGCGGCTCCTATTCGAAAAGATATTGGGGCACAGAGAAAAACGTAAAAGAAGTAGAATTGTTGCTGACTATGGAGCAGGCAGGCGAAGTGCTTGGAATTTCACTGCAACCCAACAATTATGAAAACGGCTACTTCCCCCAAGATATTGAAGTTTTGGTTTCGGCAGATAACGATTCTTTCGTTTCTGTTATGAAAAAGACAAATCTGGTTGCCACTTCCAATGATGCAGTAACTTTCCATTTTGACGTACAACAAAACGTTAAATACGTTAAATTGATTTGCAAGAGCACCAAGGCTTATATGCAACTTTACGAAGTTGAAGTTTTGGGTGTTCCTGCACTGCAAACGGCAGCCGCGGCCGCAGAAAAACTGGTGGCACTGCAACAGGATAAACAAATTGTAATTAAAGAAATCAACGATCAATTTACTTTTGAAATTACCCAGAGCAGTAATGAGGGCGTTATTTCAAAAGACGGCAGCATCACGCTGCCCGAACAGGCAACTGACGTTACACTGACCGTAAAGGTGACCAATCGTTTTGACGGAGCAGACACTGCTACCGTTACTCGCACCCTTTCCGTAAAAACGCAGGAGATGCTTGACGTTGAAAAGGTGGCAAAGGAAACCGATCTGATACCCATTCCTGAGCTCAATTCCGATGTAATCACCTATCCCACCGTTCCCAACGGCTATACTATTAAAATAGTAGAAAGCGATCATCCCGAGGTTGTAGATTTAAGCGGTAATATTAGCCGCAGTGACGACACGACCTATCGCGTTCGTCTGACCTTTGAGATTACCCACACCGAAAGCGGTGAAACCGCGCAGACCAAGTCGTTGTTGGTTCCCATTTACAAAACGTATGTGGCACCCACGATGACCCAAGAGGAAATTGCTAAAATTCGTGAGGATTATGAAGCCAATAAGTACGGTGTGTTTGTTCACTACATTCCCGAAAGTGACGTAATCGGTCACGGAACCGTGTATGCAGACGGTAACATTGTGCAGACCACAGACGAACTGGCAGAGAATTTCGATGCCGAGCAGTTTGCCAAAGACGTGCACGATTTCGGAATGGAATACGTTGTCTTTACGGTTTGGCACTATCAAGGTCAGGCAGTATTCCCGAGTATGACCATGCAACGCTGGAAAGACGACCGCCGCAGTGAAGGCAGTACAGACTATAAGACTTATGCTGAACACGATTTGATTGAAGATTTGCTTGATGCTCTTGAGCCATACGGCATTGATTTGCATCTTTACAATCACCCTGCAGGCGGTGTTTCCTATCCTGCAGAGGATCAGGCAAACGTCGGCTGGAACGATAAAACCAATAACTATGCTACCTGGAATCAATATATCAACGAACTTTACTATGAACTCGGTGATCGTTACGGTGATCGTCTGAAGGGATTGTGGATGGACGGTATGTTTTCTCACATTCCGACAGGTGCTCCGCAGGAAAGACTCAGAAAAACCGCCGAAATGTTCAACCCTGCAATGATTATGACAATGAATGCAGGCTTTAGTGAGGGAAAAGTTGACCAATATCTTCAGCATACTGCACCCGACTATCGTTGTTGGGAAATCAACCGCTGGGTAGATTATATCAACGACTTGAAGATTTCTCGTCATCAGGTTGCCACCTGTCTTGCAAAGCAATATTGGTGGACGATGGTGCCCAGTGACTATACCTTTGAAATTCAACCTGCAAGTGAAATGTTCCAATATTTGGTGGCACTGTCATCCATCAGCACACAAGGCGGCTTGCTTGCCTCTACGGGTGTATACCCTGTACGTGAGGGCGAAAAGCTGGACAGCATCTGGCTTAAGGGTATGAAGGAAATGTTCCTTGAGCTCAACTCTTACCTTGACCCCGTTGCCGAATCTGTTAAAAACACCTCTATCGGCAAAGCCTTCCCGACCATCGAAAATAGCACGATTGCCGACTTGGAGTGGGGTGTTTCCACCGAGTCAAGAGACGGTAAAAACATCTATCTGCACGTGCTCAAAGCCCCCAAAGGCAACACACTTACCTTGCCCGAAACGGCAGACGGCAGTGAACTTGGCAAAAACGCGGTGATTATGAACTTTGACGGAAGCGAAAC
>JAZROO010000072.1:0-2440 GCA_045648705.1 Eubacteriales bacterium
AAAATCGTCTAATTGATCCCATCGGACATTCTTTCGGAGATTGGGAACTGGTCACCCCTGCCAACTGCGTCGAAGCGGGTACTATGAAACGTGCTTGCCGGAACTGTCCTCATACGGAGTCGACCCTTACCGAAAGCGTCCATTCGCTGGGTGATGCTGAGCCATTCATTGAAGCTACCTGCTATCAAAAAGGATACACCATTTATCGTTGTACCGTTTGCACGTATTATGAGGTGCAGGAGATTACCCAAACTCACGAATTCAGCGAGGAGGTGGAAGTATACCCTGCAACCTGTGTGCAAAGCGGAGGAATCGAGAGATATTGTTCTAAATGTGGAAAAACACTGTTTGATTACACAGATCCGCTTGGACACGACGAATATAACTGGACTCAGGTTGAAAATCGGAGCAATTCAGTAGTGTTAGTGGAACACAAGGGCTGCCGCCGCTGTGATGTTGCCGACGATGAGCGCACGGGTTTTGTAAAAAACACCTTCAGCGCAGATGAAACAGTTCTCACGATAACGAACCCCTATTCTCCCGCTAATCCCACTTTTAACTACACTCAGTTTATTGAAACATCAGCCGGTAGTTGCTACTCGAAAAAAGGCTATTACCAGGCGTACCTTTCTGATGACGGTGGCTTGGCGGTATTGGTTTTACTGAACACCAACGACAAAATCGTTTGCAGTGATGTTAGAACGGATTTAGGTTATGCCGAAGACATAACTTACAATCCAAAAACGAACCAACTGTTGGTATTAAATGAAAAAAGAGTGGTAATTTTTGATGGAGATACTTTGGCATATGTTCGTACCGTAAATTTACCTCGTGTTGGTGATGCAATTGCCTATGTGGAGGCAACAAATCAGTATGCTATTATGGTAGAGGATCGAGTTGAGTATTACAACGGCAATTTCGGATACGTTTCGAGTTTTCGCATTTTTAATTTTGGAAACGGTCCTTATAAAATTTGCGCCGACGCCAACTACGTTTATGTAATGTTTGTGGCAAATGACGGAGTTAACCGTAACGTACACGTTTATTTACACAACGGTATCGCATTAGGTAAGGTTGCTATCCGAAACTCGTCCAACTCAAATCCTACGGGAATTAGTATAGTGGACGGATATTTGTATGTTTCCATTCCTGACGGTAGAGCTTGCACTCTGCTTAAAAAACTTGGATGATCAGCTTGGAGGTCCGGAACTGTTGTTTCGGTGTTATGAAAAAAGGAAAAGTTGTGCCATAATGGATATTAACGCTATTTACGAATATATACTGTCGAGAATGACCGATGATTTAGCATCTTACGGATATAAAAGAAGCGGAAAAAGCACTTTGTTTTATCGCTATTCCGCCGATAAAAAGGTGGGGTGTGCTTTTGAAATGCAAAAATCTATGTTTAACTCCCCCGATGACTATTCTTTTACCTTTAACCTTGGCTGTATTGCGCTTTACAATTTGAATGGATATTACAAAGACAAATTGACTCTTGAAATCATAAAGCTTTCACTTACATTCCAAGCAGGGTTCGAGCGATTGGGACATTTAAGCAGAGGTCACGATTATTGGTGGAATATTACCGATGAAATATTAAACGTTTTTTCCATAGAAGAATATTATAATCGCTTTCTTCACGCTGACATTATAAAAGGTGCAGAATATCTTAATGAACAGGCGCGAAAAAAAGAAAGTGTCTATATCAAGGACGAATAATACATAGCTTCATTTGCCGGCATAGTTGGGAAAATCTCTTTTTGTATTTTTTGCAACTCATCATCGCCAAGGGATAAGTCTATCCTCACGCCTTAAAACACGGATCGATTTTGAAAAAACTTGTATTACGGATCGATTTTGTAATAGTGTGCCAGAAAAACAGCGATAGCAAATGCTATCGCTGTTTTTCTCTGCAGGCACAGGACTTGAAAGGGCGGAGCCAGTGGGTACACTGGTGCAAAATTTGAGAGCTGGCGAGGGGTTTAGCCCGTGGGCAAGTCCGTAGCGTTGTAGGCGTTACACTCTTTATCCCCAATTTTCGCCTTTGTTCTTGCAAAGGACAGGGGCAACTGGTATAATGTATGAAATGCAAAAACAAAAAGAGAGGTGCGCTATTATGAATTGTTTGGAATCCAGAATTGCCAAGGACGGCGTGGTAAAAGAGGGAAATGTGCTGAAGGTGGACAGCTTTTTGAACCACCAGATGGACATCAATCTGATGGAGGAAATCGGCAAGGAATTCTATCGGCGGTTTAAGGACAAGCCTATTAATAAGGTTCTCACCATTGAGGCTTCGGGCATTGCTATTGCCTATGCGGTTGCACAGCAGTTCCGTGTGCCTCTGCTGTTCGCCAAGAAGTCTAAGTCCATTAACATTGCCGGCGACACCTATATGGCAGAGGTGGAATCTTTTACCCACAAAAACAAAAATACCGTCATC
>JAZROO010000073.1:0-14082 GCA_045648705.1 Eubacteriales bacterium
TGATGGTCATCAGTACACAGAGCACTACGCTTAAAACTCTTTTTGCATTTTTCATTGCAAAATTCTCCTTTTCCGAGGTTTTTTATCCTTATATTAAATAAGAATACACCCCCAATTATACACATCAATTTTACCACGAATTCACGTCAAATTGCAATGTGCAATTTTCACAAAGTTGAGTATGTCTTTTTGTATAATTTTGCTAACAAAAACCCTCCCGAAAGAAAAGACTTTCGGGAGGGTTTGCGTTATTAAGTTGCCTTATAAAAGTTCAACGGTGTATGCAGAGCCGATGCTTTCGATTTCGACGCCCGTGTCGGAAATCAGAACGGCGGATACAACGAAATCGCTAACTTCTGGATCAAGAGTGCCCTTCATTGCGGCGGTGAATGCCAAACCATAATCATTGGCAGCCACTTTGCCATAGCTGTCCATTACGTCTTCTACAAAGCCATCATTGTAAACAAAGTCTTTGGTGGCAGTGTAAGTCGTGTCTGCCCAGGAGATTCTTACCACGACTTTTACGCCGCTGTTTTCATAGCCGGAAGCCAAAGAATTATGAGCAAACTCATCAAAGATGGGAGAGAAAGCGTAGGTAGAACTTGCATTTTCCATCCAGGTGGTACGCAGATTAACGTCGGTAAATACATAGCCGTCGCCATCGTAAACGGGCAAGTAGCCGCCATTGTCGTTATTCAGTGCTACTTTGTTCTTGGCAACGATCAGTTTACCGTTACCCTTGGTGTCGATGATAGCGGAACCTTCAAAGCCAACGTAGTAGCCAACTTCCAAGGTGTGACCGTTGAGGTTTACGGTGATGCCTTCATCCAGAATGAGAGCATCGATAGGCTCTGTAACGTCAGCACCGATTCGGATCACGTCACCCTCTTTGGCTTCTGCCAAAGCTGCGGCAAAGGAGGTGTATTCCTTACCGCCGATCACTGCTGCAGATTCAAGTTGCGGAATTTCGTTAAAGATTTCGTTACCGCAAACGCTGCAAGTCTTTTTCTCTTGACCGGGAGCCGCGAAGGACGGAGGAGTTACCTCTACCCACTCGTCACCGTAGCTGTGATTGCCGGTAGCGGCAATTTCAACGTCTTCATCAATTGCATATCCACATACGGTACAATCAATATGACCCTTACCTGCATTACCGCAATCGGCAGCTTTGTCAACGATTACTTCGCTTTCGGTATGCTCGTCATACTGATCTTTGGCAGTACAACCGTCGTTAGTACATACATAGTAGTGGCCGGTTTCATCCTTTGTCCATTCGGTTGCAAAGGAGTGTTCTTCGGTTGCGGGAATCTCCACGTCAGCGCGGGTAATCGTATTGCCGCAAACACACTCATAATATCCCTTACCTGCCTGATAGCAAGAAGGTTCTTGTTCTACAATCATGGTATCCTTTTCGGTATGGGTTTCTGCATATCTTACCACACCGCTTGTTTCAAAGTCTTTAACGTTTTTCCATTGAATGTAGCCTGCTTTGTTATCAAAGTAATTTTGATAAATGTCCTTGGTAGCGGCGCAATCCTTTGTCATCACTGCGATGTTTTCAGCTACCTTTTTATTAGCGCGCAGAGCAAAAATATACTCGGGAGTTGTTTCAAAGTTCAGACCGTAATATACACAGTCTTGCACACGAACGTCTACCATATAACCGGTAGAGCCTACGGCTTTTCCGTCCAAGTTTGTCAACGTACCGATGGCGTGAACAGGAGTGTTAAAGATACAGTTTTTGGTGATAATGACACCATAGTCAGAATCTTCTTGAGATGCACCGCCCTGTTTACCATTTACCATAATTGCACCCTTGGTTTCGTTGGTGAATACCACGCCATAGTATGCATTATGTCTGGTAATATAGCCGGAGCGCAGGTGGAAGGTCATATCCAAAACAGCTTCGGTTTCTTCACTCAGTGATCTGCCGCCGGCAAACTGACCCTCAGCATTGCCCTCACCGTAAGGAGAGGTCAGCCAGTTGGGACCTACAATTGCATGGGTATACTGTGCAAGCATAGGAGTAGCAGGATCTGCCACGGTGAATTTACCGGGGGTCAAAAGGATCATACTTTCCATACAGAAGCTTGCAGGGCAGAATCCTACTGTGTTATAACCGTACATATTAGCACTACCGATTTGTTTATCCGCAAAAACGTATTCTTTTTGTGCGGCAATGAGATTGCTTGTCACAGCGTTGGAAAAGGTGGCTTTAACGCCGTCTTCTGCCACTGCACCGTTGGTATAGGTGATGCCGTTAAAGGTGTACTGCGAAGCATAGTCACTGCCCTCGGGAGTAACAACAAAGTAGTTTGTGGGGCTGTTCAGACCGAATACAACCGTTGCGGTAGTAGCGTAACCGTTTGCTTCTTCGCTATAGGAAGCCTTCATGAAGAATTTTTTGCCGTTTTTAAAGTCGTCCTGTGTTAAGGTTTTAATTTCGTTGACACCGGCTACGGCATCTTCTTCGGTAGCATACACGCCTTCAAAGACGGTATTTGGATCACCGAAAACAAACATTTCGTCGGTATTATAGGTCTTGCCGCGTTCCAGAAGAACGGTTACAGCGCCCATAAAATAATCATCTTCATATTTGATAGCATAAGCGGCGTGAGAAGAAGCGCCCTCCGGCTTACCACCGGCATATGCCGTCAACATATTAAGTGTAATATAACTATAGAGAAGTGCGCCGCCCTTGATATCTTTAACGGAAAGAACTTCTCTGACACCGCCCTTCATTGCGGCGGACACATAAACGTCAGATTGTGCTGCTGCACCGGAGGAGCGGGTGTTATATTGCCAGTTGGCAACAACGTGACCCTGTTTATCCATAAACAAGTTAGAGGACAGGTCAACACGGCAGTTTGCCTCACCACTGGCGGTATAAACAGGATATGAATATCTGTTGGATTGATATGTTTCGTTTGGACAAGCAAAGATATTTTCTCTGATATTCACGTCGGCAGTGGCGGCATTTACAGCTTTACCGCTGAGGTTGACAAGATAAACTTCACTGTTTGCGTTTTTAACCGCATCCGATGCAGTGACAATGTTACCAATAATGTTGACCTTTGCCGCCAATGCAACGTTTGCAAATTCGCCAAGGTTAATGATAGAAGTATGAATAGATGCCAGGCCGGGACCAATGCACTCATAAAATCTATTGTTGGTAACGTTGAAGGTAACCGCACCGTTTGCATAAGATCTTACGCGCGCATTACCAACGCCCATATGGAGCATAAATCTGGATTTCCAGTCAGCAGAAACGCAGTTGTTAACGGTCAGTTCGGGTTTTTCTGCATACTCACCGAAAAATGCAGCAGCTTTTGCGGCATTGGTTTTGCTGGGGGTGAGCATCCAGTGAGCGTAGCTACCATATTTTCCGGTAGCAGGAGTACCATTGATCAAAGCGCAGTTTTCCATAGTGGTTTTAACGCTATAAAGCAATTGATAATCATCGGCAGTGGAGTTGTTAACAGCCAAATTGTAGTCAAAATAGCAGTTTTTGAACTCCCACATAGATGCATTGCTTTCATTGGTTGCATTATAGAGAGCATTATCAGCAGGGTTAACCAAATTCCGAACAAAGATATTGTGCAGTTTCACATTGACGTACTGATTTGCACCGTTGACAACAAAGGAAATGTTGTTATTACCTGCAAAACCATCAATGGTGATATTGCTCTTAGAGGGCAAAGTGAAGTTTTCGGACAAAAGGCTTTCTGTCAAAGCGCTATCACTTCTGCCGTTTTGAACGACCTTAACGTCATCTGCGTTGGCACGAGCATCGTTTACAGGGTTTTTACCTGCATTGACACCCAGCATATAAACGTTGAGCATTTGATCGATGGAGGGTACAGCAGTACCGGCAGTGGAAGACAGGACGGCTGCATCCAAGCCGCCGTAGTTACCTGCGGCAAATACGGCTACGAAGTCCTGACTCAAATCAGTATTAGCCGACCAAGCAATTGAATAATTCTCCATAGCAGTCTTGAACTCTACCATAGTACCAAGAGCATTTATGCCATAGGTAAGTGTATAGGTTTTGCCGTTACCTGCATAGGTATAAGCAAACTCAGCACCATATGTAGCAGGAGCAGCCATTGCCCATGCGGCATCAAAGAAGAACACATTCTCCGTTGGCTTATCGGTGCCTTCAATCGTTGTGACTTTTTCATAGGCGTCTGCGACGGGAGCAGGATCTTCTACATCTGCAGAAACAGGCAGAACAATCGCAGTCAACATACTGATGGTCATCAGTACACAGAGCACTACGCTTAAAACTCTTTTTGCATTTTTCATTGCAAAATTCTCCTTTTCCGAGGTCAATCTATTCAGAATATACAACCCCATTTTCATAGTTTAATTTTACCATAAATTTATATATAAAAGCAATGGTGTAAACTGCATAAAATTCAGTCGCTTTTTTATGCAGTTTACACAATTTTAAAGCAAAAAAGTTCCCGAAGCCTTACGACTTCGGGAACTTTAAAGTTATTTCGTTATGCAACGGGAAATGCAGCAGATGCTCCTGCAATTTCAACACCGGTGTCGGAAACAATGACAGCGGATACAAACAAGCCGCTAACGTCTTCATCAGGTGTTTTGTCCATCGCTGCAAGGAATGCAAGGTCGTAATCGTTTTGGACGGTTTTGCCGTAGCTCTCCATTACGTCGGCAACTGCGGTATCAAGATATACATAATCCTGAACTGCATCGTAGGTTGCCCCTACCCAAGACAGTCTTACGACTACCTTGGTAGCACTGTTTTCTGCGCCTGCAGCAAGAGCATCATGAATAATCTCATCAAAGATGGGAGAGAATGCATAGGTTGCAATCTCTGCTTCAGGCAACCACATGCCACGCATGGTAACGGTAGTAAATACGTAACCGTCAGCATCGTAAACAGGCAGATAATATTTGTTTGCAGTGTCCAATGCCACTTTGTTCTTGGCAATAATCAGTTTGCCTTTGCCCTTGGTATCAATGATAGCGGCACCCTTAAAGGCAACAACGTAACCTGCTTTGATGCTGTGACCATTGAGGTCAAAGGTGATGTTTTCATCGATAATCAGAGAAGCAAATCCGCCTTCAAAGTCAGCTCGCAGAACAATTGTGTCGCCCTCTTCAGCGGCAGCAAATGCTTCCTCAAGAGTTTGATAGAAGATCTCGTCAATAGAAGCGGCGGAATAGAGTTCCGGAATTTCTTCTTCATCAACATCTCCGCAAACACGGCAGGTGCGTTCCTTTTTACCCGGAACACCATAATCAGGTGCAAGTACTTGTGACCAACCACCGTAGTTATGGTCACCGGTAGCGGCAATTTCAACGTCTTCATCAATCGCGTATCCGCATACGGTACAATCAATATGACCCTTACCTGCGTTGCCGCAATCAGCTTCTTTATCAACAATCACGTTACTTTCGGTATGCTCTTCAAACTGATCTTTGGCGCCACAACCGACGTTAGTACATGCATAGTAGTGACCGGTTTCATCCTTTGTCCATTCGGTTGCAAAGGAGTGTTCTTCGGTAGCAGGAATGGCAACGTCAGAACGGGTGGTCGTTTCACCACACACACAGAGGTAGTGACCTTTACCTTCTTTATAGCAAGATGGCTCTTCGTCTACGATCATTTCGTCTTTTTCAGTATGATTTGCAGGTTTGTAAATAATACCGGTTGCGGTATGATCCAAAGTATTCTTCATGGTCCAAGAAGCGTTGGGCGCCACTTGTTCTTTGAGCAATGAACCGGGAGCAAAACAATTTTTGGAAAGAACGGCAAAGTTCTTAATCACGCTGCGCATTGTAGGTACGTTGAACAGAGGAGTAACCGAATCTTTTTCAAGGTTAGCACCGTAATATACGCTATCTTGCACGTACATGTCAAGCATCCAAGTATCGTTTGTGATCGTGGTTCTAACCAAACCATAGGAGAAGGCTGCATTAAAGATACAGTTTTTGATAAGCAAAGTTTCTGTTTTTCTTACATAAGCCAAGGTGTCCGGTGCATAGATGTTATAGTTGATTGCACCGTGAGCTGTGTTAGCTATTACCACGCCATGAATTGACGAATGAGTTGTAATGTAGAGATTGTTGTTGTTAAAGGCTGTCGGGAAAATGGCTTCGGTTGTGGGATCTACGCTTCTACCGGCAGCAATGTTTCCTGCAGCGTTTGCCTCGGCATCATAGGGAGATTTGGCAAACTGAGGACCGACAATCGCAAGAAGTCTGGTACCACCCTGGAACCATGTACTATGCACACCGGGGGTAAGCAGAATCATCCCATTCATTACATACAAAGAAGCTCTGTTGGTAGAACCGGGATAATATGAGCCCTGATTGTTTTGTCCCATCGGAACCGGAATTTTAGCAATAGCAGTTCCGGTCAATTGATTAAAGAAATAAGAGGTAACGCCATCGTTGGATTTGGTTCCCTCGGTATAGGTCACACCGTTAAAGGTATAACTCTTTTCGGCAAGATAGCTGCTATCTTCTGGAGCAATAACTACATAAGTTGAGGGAGTGTTCACAGCATAAACTACTCTTGCGGTAGTGGTCATGCCGCCGGCAGTTTCGGTATAGCTTACTCTCAGATAATAAATTTTACCATTTGCAAGCATATCCTGTGTTAAGGTTGCAATTTTTTCGCCTTTGCCGTTTTGGTCTTCATAAAGACCGTCTACAACAACGCCTTCGCCTGAAAAGGTGAACAGATCGTTATTAATAGTATATTCTTTACCGCGCTCGAGCAGAACGGTCAGTGCGCCCAAGAAATCATCACCGTAGCGGTTGTGCCCTTCCGTGGCGCCGTCAACCTGCGCACTGTTGGTAGTAGCCGCCCAAGCATCCGGCTGGATATAATTATAAAGTACGGCGCCGCCTTTAATGTCTCTGACAGACATAATCTCTCTGACGCCGCCCTTCATTGCAGCGGAGGCGTAGATATCAGTGAACACTTTATGACCGGTACCTCTGTATCTGGGGTTCCAGTTGGGCAGAACGTTGCCATCCAAATCTACAAACAGGTTCGCGGAAACGTCAACATATGCGTTGTTGTCGTTTCCGGAAGCATACCTATATGGCCAGAAGTTAGAAAGAGCGGAATTGTCACCATTAGGGAAGCAGAATAAATTTTCTTTAATTACGGTAGAGTGTTTTGCGTTTGCTTCGTTACCGTACTCAATGAAACTTCTTTCTCCGGTGGTCAATGTTTCAGCAATTTCTTTTGTGACAAAGAACTTATTACCGGTAATAGTGGGTTTTACAGAAGGAACAACACTTTTATCGGTACGTGAACCCGGATATCTGAAGTAAATCGTGCTACCGGCAGTGGTTTTCGTACCAACAGTATCATAAAATACGTTGTTGGTAAAATCAAATTTGATCTTTCCTTCAGCATAACATGTAAAACGCGAATTTTCATTTGGAAAATAGAGGAAATAGCCGGCAGCCCAATCAGCAGCAGTACAGTTGTTGAAAATGATTGCAGGATTAGTGGTATACTCACCATAAAACGCTTCGGCTTCTTTAGCACGTGTTAAAGTATTGGGAATAAAGAAGAATTTGTGTCCGGAAGCAAAATTCGGTTGTGAAAAGAAACAGTTATTGAAGACGATCTTATTGGAAGAAATATCTTCATAACCGTTGTTGCCTTGGCCGTTTGCAAAACCTGTCAACGCTGCCTTCTCATTATAGTTTATATAGCAGTTTTGGAATTCCCACATGGCATCAGGATTTGTAGCGGCATAACCGCCACCGTCATAACCATTGAATGCCGTATTACCATAAGGAGCAACCAGATCGGCGACATAGTAGTTCTTAATCAAAATATTAACGTACAAGTTGCCGCCTTTGGCCAGCAAACAAGCATCACCTTTACCGGCAAAACCGTCAATCACGGTGTTGCTACTTCTAAGGAAGTTAAAGGTGTCGGTCAAAACGGTTTCAGTCGCAATGTCGTTACCTCTGCCTTTTTGAATTGCTTTGACTTCTTCTTTGGTAGAACGAGCGTCATTTACAGGATTTTCACCTGCCTTGGCACCCAGCATATAAACGTTCAGCAGTTGATCAACCGTGGGAACCGCATTCCCTGCCAAAGAGGACAAAGTGACAGCAGCGGATGCATCGTCTCCGCCAAGGCCCTTGTAATCACCGGGGGCAAATACGGCAACGAAGTCACGGCTCATGCTCTGATTTGCAACCCAAGCTTCAGAATAAGCTTTAGCTTGTGCGGCAAATTCAACCATAGTGGTAAAGGCGTTTACGCCCCAAGTGAGCGTATAGGTTTTGCCGTTGCCAACGTAGGTGTAGTTAAATTCTTCACCTTGCGCTGCGGGAGCATTTTCCCATGCAACATCAAAGAAGAACACGTTCGCCGTCGGCTTATTGGTGCCTTCAATTGTTGTTACTTTTTCATATGCATCTGCGACAGGTGCAGTTTCAGCTGCTGCAGGCAGAACGATCGCCGTCAGCATACTTACTGTCATCAATACACAGAGCACTACACTTAAAACTCTTTTTGCATTGTTTCTCATTGCAAAATTCTCCTTTTCCGAGGTCATTAACCGTCAGATTATAAAACCCCATTTTCATAGTCTAATTTTACCATAAAAATATATATAAAAGCAATGGTGTAAACTGCATAAAAAATATTTTCATTTTTATGCAGTTTACACAAAAGAAAAACTCATTCTGCTCCGAAGTGCAGAATGAGTTTTTTATTTATTTTTTCAGCATCCAGACCTGCATATCGTCTTCACCACGATTAGCAAAGGCGTAATAGGGAATCAAGCGCAAATTGGTGGGAGTGTTGGCAACCGAAGCGTAGGGCTGATAAAGGTTTTCCTGCTTGGGCGCAATTTCGCCTGCCACCTCCAAAACGGGATAGCCGCCATACAACTTATCGGTAACTTTAATGGGGGCATCGGCATCAACGCGCAAGCGGAACACCTGCGTCTCCTGATCAGCGCTTTCAATACAGTAAACGATGGGACCGCGCATCAGCGCAACGCGACCTGCATCTTCGTGAATTTTGTGAGAAGCGGTATAAAACACCGGCTCCATCACAAATTCGATATCCACCTTTTCGGTTTCAAAATACAGATATCCTTTTTCTTCACGGTACGGAGCATCGCAAATAACTTTGTTGCACCAAGCGGGTTTGCGAAGTGCCAACTTTTTGCCGCTGTACTGCACGCTGACCTTACCGTCAACAGGATAGTTGGTGCTCATTTTAACATTGGCACCATCCACCGTTCCCTCGGTGGCAATATATTGATGAACATACAGATATGTGTCATCATACGAATATGCAAACTGCGCAATAGAGGGAACAATACGTACAATATTGGGAGGACAGCAAGAACAGTTAAACACTTTTTGTCGCACAAGTTTGGGGTTATAGCCGGAGGGAATACCGTCACGCTCGACGTCCATTTCCAAAGGATTGCTATAGAAAAAGGATTCGCCATCCAGTGAAAGTCCCGAAATCATACCATTATACAGCGCACGTTCTGCGGCATCACCGTACTTACCGTCAGGCTCTGCGCAATACAAACGTTTTGCAAACAGCGCCAAAGAAAGCGCCGCGCAAGTTTCAGCATATGCATCGCGATTGGGCAGATGGTAAGGAAGGGTAAAGCGCTCCCCTATCTTTTGAGAGCCGACACCACCTGTGATATACATCTTTTTGAAATAAATATCATCAAAGATCGTTCGAATAGCTTTGCGCAAACCGTCATCGTTCAGTTCTTCCGCAAGGTCTGCCATAGCGCAGTACATATAAAGGGCGCGTACCGAATGTCCCTCAGCGGTCGTCTGTTCTCTGACAGGCAGATGGGTCTGGCAATAATCATACGGTTTTCCGTAAAGCACCTGATCCAATTCTTCAGGGCAGTTGCCGCGTTGATCAATAAAGAACGAAGCAAGTTCAAGGTAATCTTTGTCCCCTGTGTTTTTATACATATGGTACAGTGCAAGTTCAATTTCCTGATGACCGGGCGTAACGAAATTGGCAGTTTTTTCCTCGCAAAAGAGTTTCTTTACCAACTGTATATTCTTTTTGCAGATATCCATCAAGCGCTCGTCACCGATTTCAGAAAGTGCCACTGCCGCCTCGATCATATGACCGAGAGAATAAAGCTCGTGACGGTCACGTTTCATAAAACGGTCTTCATCTACCAACGGAGAATTAAAATAAGAATTATAATTACCGTCCTCTGAAACGCCTTGCTCGACTGCTTTGATGATTTTGTCTATTTCCTTTTCGAGCGCTTCGTTGGGTTGCTCTTTGAGCAGGTATGCGGCGCCCTCCATCCATTTAAACACATCACTGCCCCAAAAATAGTGGGGTTTGATGCCGTGATCTTTGCAATCCATCGTGATATTTCTACCCGTTTCTTCAAAACGGTCAAAAACAGCCCATATGGTTTTTTCTGCAACCGTCTTTTGACGTTCTGCCCAAAAACCTTCGGTAACTTTTAAATCATAAAATGGTACGTTTTGCATTTTCATACTCCCCCTTGCATTTTATTTTCAATTGTAGTATACTGAAAAAAACAGACAAAAACAAGGAGATACTTCGTAGAAATAATGAGAATTTCCGACTTATTGCTGCCAAAATTTGAAAATGGCGGTGTTTTTTCTTCCAAGGGTGATTGGATTCATTCCAACCGTATTATTGACACTTATGTGTTGATATTGGTCACCCGTGGCACCGTTTATCTGGAGGAAGACGGCGTGCGACACACCTTACGTCCCAACGACTACATTTTGCTTCATCCCGACACGATGCACGGCGGCTATCGCGTTTCACACGAGCCTGTGACATATTACTGGTTGCACTTTCGTTCCGAGCAACCCTTTCCTCTGCCCTTTAACGGCACAGCACCACAACCGGAGATTATGATACAAAATGCCCGTCAGTTGTTGCAGATTCACCATTCCCCCGTTTATCCGAAACCAACGGTTGACCATATGATGTATGTTTTACTTGCGGAGCTTATGGCGCAGCGTCAGCAAAAGAAACCGCAAAACGCACTTGCACTTCAAACGTTGGAATACATCCGCGCCCACGCCTACCAACCTCTGACTGCCGCTGAGGTGGCGCGCAACATGGGATATCATCCCGATTATCTTTCGCGTGTGCTCAAAGTGTATTGCAACACCACGCTCAATCAAGAGATCATTCATCAGCGCCTGAGCCGCGCCAAGCATTATTTGCAAACCACTGACTTTACTGCCGCGCGCATTGCCGCAGAGCTTGGATATGAAGATGCCAATTTGTTTGAAAAATTTTTCTGCTATCATATGGGTATGACCCCCACCACCTACCGCAACTCCTTTTCCGCTCTGCACACCAACCATCTATAACTTGCAACCTAAAAAAACGGCTTTTGTGATTCACAAAAGCCGTTTTTAATTATATCTAAATTGTTTCCAGACTTTTTGCCAGAAAAGCGCGCATCTTTTCACTTTTGGGTGCCGAGAAGATTTCTTCGGGTGTGCCCTCTTCTTCAATAACACCATCTGCCATAAAGATGATTTTGTCCGCCACATTTTTGGCAAATTCCATTTCGTGCGTTACGACGATCATGGTACTGTCTCCGCCTTTAAGCCCCTTGATAACCTTAAGCACCTCACCCGTCAGTTCCGGATCAAGAGCGCTGGTCGGTTCATCAAAACACAAAATGTCAGGATGCATCGCGAGAGCTCGGGCAATTGCTACACGCTGTTGTTGCCCACCGGAAAGTTGGCAAGGATAAAAGTCCATTTTGTTTTCAAGACCCACTTTTTTCAAAAGTGTACGAGCCTGCTTTTCAATTTCCGATGCGGAACGTTGCTTTTGCAAAGATGGTGCAAGCATCACGTTTTGCAAAGCGGTATACTGCGGAAACAAGTTAAAGGACTGAAATACCATTCCGAAATGCAGTCGTTTTTGGCGCAACTGTTCGTCACTTACCGTGTGATAATCCCCTGCATCAAAAAGCACTTCGTCATCCAGCAAAATCTGACCGTTATCGGCACGCTCCAAAAAATTAAGGCATCGCAAAAGCGTTGTTTTTCCGCTACCCGAGGAGCCGATGATGGCGACCACCTGACCCTGTTCCATAGAAAAGGAGATGTCCTCCAGCACCTTGGTGGTGCCGAAATGTTTTTCAATATTTTTTACTTCAAGAAAAGCCACTGTCTCCCCTCCTATCAGATTTTAAAATAATCAAGTTTCTTTTCAAGTTTGCCTAGCAAAACGGTAAGAATTCCGTTGAAGATCAAGTAATAAATACCGGTGAAGAACAGCGGCCACACCTGACCTGAAATGCCGTGAGACGTGGTTGTAAACGCTTCGCCCATCCAGATCAGCTCTTGCAAGGCAATGATACGGGCAAGAGAAGTATCCTTTACCAAAGTAATAATTTCATTGCTCATCGGGGGCAATATGCGTTTGACCATTTGCAGCAGGGTGACTTTAAAAAAGATCTGCCCTTTTGTCATGCCCAGTACCTGACCTGCCTCATACTGACCGTGCGGAATGGACTGAATACCGCTACGGTAAATTTCCGAAAAATAGCAGGCATAATTGATGATAAAAGCAACAGCCGCGGCAGTAAATCTACCGCTTTCACCACCGCCCCAAATCGGAACGCCAAATAGCAGACCGGGGCCAAAGAAAATAATCAAAAGTTGCAGCATCAACGGACTGCCGCGCACAATCCAAATCAGTGTTCTGGTGGCTTTGCGCAAAATGCCGACCTTGCTCATCGAGCAAAAGGAAATAAGAAGTCCCAAAGGAAGCGCACCGAGCAAAGTGACAAAGAATAATTTAAGGGTTTGGACAAAACCCTCATTTAACGCACCAAAAACCGTAGGAAACTGCTGTGCTACGGTTTTACAAAATTCTATAAACGGTTCAAAAAAAGTCAAAATGTCTTGCATGTATTTTCCTCTATATCACACCGCAAAGCAGAGGAGCGATCTGCCCCTCTGCTTTGCTTTGGAGAATTATTTTTGTTCGATGATATTGTTGGCAATTGCATACTCTTTGCCCAGGTCGGTAATGGTGCCGTCAGCATATTTCTCAACGAAGAATTTGTTGAGTTCTTCCACCAGATCACTGCCTTGACGGAAGCCAACACCATACTCTTCACTATTCAGTTCAATAGAGAAGGTCAAATCCGCATAAGAGGTGCCCTCACCGATCATAGCACCTGCCATCAGCAAGTCGATGATAGCGGCATCACAAGTGCCGGAGGAAACTTCCATCAATGCTTTGGACTGCTTATCAACGGCAGTTACTGCAAAATTGTTTGCCTCTGCCATTTCAGCACCTGCGGAGCCCTGCTCAACTGCAAATCTCAAATCCTTCATGCTGGCGGCATCGGTATACTTAGCAGCAGCGTCCTTTTTCATAACAACGACCTGAGCGTTTTTGCAATAAGCATTGGAGCAATCCATAACAGCTTTCACGTCGTCAGTCAAGGTCATACCGTTCCATACTACGTCGATATTCTTGTTTTTCAGTTCGTTTGCTTTTTGGCTCCAGGTGATCTCTACGAATTCTGCTTCAACGCCAAGGCTTTCTGCGAAAGCTTTTGCAAGGTCAGCATCAAAGCCGATCCAGTTACCATCTGCATCTTTGTAGTCCATGGGAGCAAAATCGGTAATACCAACGATCAGTTTGCCGTTTTTCTTTACATACGCCAAATCTGAACTCTCGGAATTACAACCTGCAAACATTGTTACCATCAGTACTGCCATACACAGCAGTGCCAATACCTTCATCATCTTTTTCATAATAATCATTTCCTTTCTATCGCATCTTTAGCGCTTTAGTATGTTAAAGTGATGATATGATAACATAGTTTTGTGCATTTGTCAACAGTTTTTCATAAAAATTTTATGATTTTAAATTGCAAAAAATTCCTACCTATTATATAGAAAAAAGAAGTGCGAAAGTTTCGCACTTCTTTTCAGCGTGTCGAAGAATTCTCTTTGACACGCTGGTGGGTGTCAAAAAAGGAAGTTGCATTTCGTTGATGCGGTCTCGTCGGCGTACGTTGGTACGGTAGAGACAGCATCGAC
>JAZROO010000074.1:0-9149 GCA_045648705.1 Eubacteriales bacterium
AACTGCAGAGGGTAGCAAACTTCCTGTTCCTCATTGTATTAAAGGCTCTGAGGGTTGGGAACTTGACCAAAACATAGCAAAATCGCTTGCAGGCAAAGCATTTACCAAGGTGGAAAAACTCACATTCGGTTCAACCAAGCTACCTGACCTTATCAGAAAAGCTGCAAGGGATGAGAATTTTGACATTACTCTGATTGGACTTTGTACTGACATTTGCGTGGTGTCAAATGCGCTGATTTTAAAGGCAAATTTCCCCGAAAAAGACATATATGTGGATGCTTCTTGCTGTGCAGGGGTAACTCGTCAAACACATGACGCGGCACTGACCACAATGAAAATGTGTCAGATCAACATAATAGATTAGCAAAATATCATTTAAAATCATAAATTGGTAGGGCAGGTTCCTATGAAAAAAATTATTGTAATCGGTTGCCCGGGAAGCGGCAAGAGTGTGTTTTCAAAAGCACTGCATCAAATAACAAGTATTCCTCTGTACCATTTGGATATGTTGTTTTGGAAAGCAGACAAAACAAGGGTGGAAAAATCGGTTTTTCTTGCAAGGCTATCTACTGTAATGCAAGAAAATGAGTGGATTATTGATGGAAATTATGCTTCTACCATGGAGCAAAGGATGGCGCAGTGCGATACTGTTATTTTTCTTGACTATCCACTCGAGGTTTGCTTAAATGGTGTTCATATGCGGCAAGGAAAGGTGCGCAGTGATATGCCTTGGGTAGAAACCGAAGAGGATACCGAGTTTATTGAGTTTATAAAGAATTACAACGAACAAAACAGACCAAAAGTAATGGAACTTTTACAAAAATATTCTGATAAAAACATTTTTGTGTTTTCAAGCAGAGAACAAGCAGATGAGTACTTAACAAAACTTAAGGATACTTTTTAATAAAAAGCACACGGCTGTGTGCTTTTTTTTGAGCCTAATATTGCTTTTTAAAAATAAAGTAGTATAATGAAACTAGCATTATAAAATATATATGACACGGGGGCGAGAGCGTGTTTAAAGTTAACAAAAATATGTGCGAAGGACCACTTCTCGGTAATATAATTACATATACAATTCCGATTATACTTACCGGCATACTTCAACTTTTGTTTAATGCGACGGATTTGGTGGTTGTCGGAAGATTTTGCGGCAGCATATCGGTTGCCGCAGTGGGTGCGACAAGTTCACTAACCAATTTGCTTACCCATTTATTTATGGGATTGTCGGTAGGCTCAGGTGTAACTCTTGCACACGCGCTTGGGTGTAAAGACGATAAGGCGGCACATCGATTAGTTCATACTGCGATGCCGACCGCTGCGATATGCGGTCTTGTCCTGTCGGTCATCGGGATATGCTTTTCAAAGCAACTGCTGGTACTGATGGGCACCCCTGAAGATGTACTGCCGCTTTCTGCGCTATATATGAAAATATACTTTGGCGGTATGATGTTCAATATGATTTATAACTTCGGTGCCTCCATTCTTCGTGCGGCAGGGGAAACCAAAAAGCCATTGTTGTTTTTAACAAGCGCCGGAATTTTGAATGTTATACTCAATGTTATTTTTGTAACGGTGTTTCATCTGAATGTTGCAGGTGTCGCGATTGCGACAACAACGGCTCAGATGGTATCAGCAATTCTTGTCGTTGTTTATTTGACGCGACGGACTGATTCCATACGATTTAATTTCAAAAACATCATGTTCCACCGCAAAACTTTGTCTAAAATTCTGATGATTGGTATACCGTCAGGTATTCAAGGCTCGATTTTCTCGATTTCTAATGTTATCATACAGTCCTCCATCAACTCATTTGGACCGATTGTAATGTCGGGAAATGCGGCGGCAAGTAACATTGAGGGCTTTGTGTATGTAATGATGAATTCATTTCAGCAGACGGCGCTTAATTTTGTTGGTCAGAATACGGGGGCAGGGAAATACAGACGCGTTAAGAAAGTGTTTCTTATTTGTCTTGCGTGTGTCGCCATTGTCGGCATTGTCACAGGCGTGACGGTTTTTGCTCTTGGCAGACCTTTGCTGTCTATTTACATAACCGACTCAACAGAGGCGATCGGTTATGGTATGTTGAGATTTTTGTATATGTCAGTTCCGTATTTTTTGTGCGGCATGATGGAGGTTTCCACGGGTTCGTTGCGCGGACTGGGCGCATCGCTTACACCGATGTTGATTTCCATTGCGGGTGTCTGCGGTATGCGAATTGTGTGGATATTTACCGTTTTTAGACAATATCACACACAGCAAACGTTGTACCTGTCATATCCGCTGTCATGGCTGACGACACTTTGTTTGTTGATGTTTGCCTTTTGGATGGTATACAGAAAACGATTAAAAAGCATTAAAGATTCGGATCTTTAAGGAGGAAAATAATGTTTAAAAAAGCAAAAGCAGTTTGGCCTGCAGGACGAGAGAAAGAGCTCAATTTGAGCGTTGCTTTTGAGGCAAAAGCGGTAAGTTTGATTGATAGTGAATTGTATTTGTCGGCGGCAATGTTTTACCGTTTGTATGTTAACGGTCAGTTTGTTGCATTTGGTCCTGCCAGAACAGCCAAAGGTTATGCACGCGTGGATGTTTTGCCTCTTGGCAAATTTCATAACGCTCAAGGCAATACCATTCGTATTGAGGTACTTGGCTATAATTGTCGTTCTTTATCTACCTGCGAGCAATCCTCTTTTGTTTGCGCGGAACTTCACTGTGCGGACCAAGTAATTGCTTATACGGGACGGGATTTTATTGCATTTGAAATGAAACAAAAGGTGCAAAAAGTTCAACGTTATTCTGTACAGCGTCACTTTGGCGAAGTATGGGATATGACTCAAAACGAACTGTCGCTGGGCGCACCTGTCGAGGTTGATAATGTCCCTGTATTCCTGCCACGTGTTGCGCCGTATCCGCAATATCATGATATTGGACTCGATAAAAATGCGTGTCGCGGTGTATTTGAATTTGATGAGTCTGCCGAGTTTTTCAAGCAACGTTTTTCTTGGAAAGTGGTGCCGGAGATTTGGGGCAGATTTGAAGAAGACGAAATTATACACAGACCGTTTGCTTGGATTCAGCGTCAGCGTCAGATCAAAACAGAGGAAAATGGGGCATTGCCGATTGAGCTGACTGAGGGTGAATACGCGCTGTTTGATTTTAAGCGTGTGGAGTGCGGCTTTTTACAGTTTTCCGTATCGGTACAAAATGAAGCCGATGTGGTAATCGGATTTTCGGAATATTGCGAGAATAATGTTTTTTCTTTTACCAATATGAACTGTCAGAACGTATTAGAGTATATATTGCCTGAGGGTCAGGCTTCTCCTGTATGTTTTGAGCCGTATACTGCACGCTTTGCCATTGTTATGGTCAAAAAAGGAAAACTAACGCTGAACGCCTTCGGTATCAAAACCTTTCAGTGCCGTATGACAGGGGCGCGCAAAGTTGTTCTTGAAAATCCTTTGCACCAAAAGATTTATGATGCGGCACTGCGTACCTTCGCGCATAACGCGGTTGATATTTATACCGATTGCCCATCTCGTGAGCGCGCAGGCTGGCTTTGTGATTCCTATTTTACAGCCCAAACGGAAGCTTACTTTATGGGGCAGGTACCGGTAGAGGATGCGTTTTTGGAAAACTACCGTTTGTGCAAGGAACAACTTTCCACTAAGGGTATGTTGCCGATGTGCTATCCTTCCGATACCAGCATAACAGATAATGGCGAACAGCGTTTTATTCCGCAATGGTGTATGTGGTATGTGTTGGAGGTAGAGGAGTATCTTCGGAAACGTAACACCGCAATAGATGCCGAACTTTTTCGTGAGAGCGTTATGAATATCGTAACCGCTTTTGCCGAGTTTGAAAATGAGGATGGGTTGCTTGAAAACTTGCCATCTTGGAACTTCGTGGAATGGTCAAAGGCAAATGATTGGACGCAAAACGTCAACTACCCGACCAATTTCTTATATTCTGCCATACTGGATGCAACGTATCGCTTATACGGAGATGAAACGCTGAAACAAAAGGCAGAACTTATCAGAAAACGGACGGTAGAATTATCCTTTGACGGTAAGCTTTTTACCGATAATGCCGTACGCGATGAGGACGGTACGCTTCAAAACACCGGCAATACTTCTGAAGCCTGTCAGTACTATGCCTTACTGTTTGGCGGCATTGATTGGAATGAGTGCAAGTATGCCGATTTAAAGCAGTATGTTCACGGCAATTTTAAAAACGCAGCAGACGACGGACGTGAGTTTGTGCCTGTGAATGCGTTTATCGGTCTTTATTTACGACTGATGGCGCTTTTGAAATTGGGTCAGTATGATTTGATACTTGCTGATGTGGTCGACTTTTTTGGCGACATGGCGGACAAAACGGGCACACTTTGGGAAAACCGCGGTTTTAAGGGAAGCTTTGACCATGGCTTTGCCTCTTATGCGGCTTATGCGATGTGCGTGGCTTTGGAAAACAAAAAATAACAGAAACCAAAATTATAAGGAGAATCAATATGGCAACATCCAATACATCTCTTAATAGACAAGTTTTGGAAACAAGATGCAGAAATGCACGGAACAATTTATTGATAGTTCTTGTTTTTACGCTGATTAATATAATTTTGCTCGTTGCAGACGGTAATACTTATTTTTTGTTTTCCGCTTACGTTCCGTATGCTTTGGTAGATATCGGAATGTTGGTTTGCGGTATGTATCCTGCAGAGTATTACAGTGAAAATGCGCTGACCACAAATTTTTTAAGTCCTGCTTTTTTCGGCCTTTTTATTGCAATCGCAGTAAGCATTTTGGTGTTTTATCTGCTGAGTTGGATTTTTTCAAAAAACAACAAAACAGGTTGGTTGATTTTTTCGTTGGTACTCTTTGCAACCGATACGGCAGGTATGTTCTATTTTGTGGGATTTAGTGCCGATTCAATGGTTGATATGCTTTTTCATGCATGGGTAATTATTTCATTGGCAAGGGGCATTCTTGCCGCACTGAAACTCAAAAGTTTGCCGATGGAAGAGGTGGAAATCACCGCAACCGTCGTAGATGAGGGCGAAGAGGAAGAAATTGAAGATTCTGAAATTATAAGAGTTGCAGATCATAAAGCCAAGGCAAGAATACTGATGCAATATAATGAACTTGGATTTGACGTTCAATATCGCAGAGTGGGGCGCGTAAACGAACTTGTGATTGAAGGAAATGTATATGCTGAATATACTGCCCTGATTGAAACGGCGCATACACTCAGCGCCTATTATGAGGGATATTTTGTCCAAGTCGGATATGATGGAAAATTTCATAGTTTTATAAAAATCGACGATTTGGTAGATATCAAAAAAATAAGATTACATTAATCAAACCTACAAGGTGGTAAAAATAATGCGCGTTGTTGTTGCGATTGATTCTTTTAAAGGTAGCCTTTCCTCAATACAGGCAGGGGCGGCAGTTAAAGAAGCCGCTTTAAAAGTCAGTGAGAATGCCGAGGTTTTCGTCTGCCCGTTGGCTGACGGGGGAGAGGGCACGGTAGATGCAGTTGCAAGTGGGCTTGGCGGTCAAAAGATCAAACTTGAAGTGTCAGGGCCCCTGTTAAAGTCGGTTGAGGCAGAATACTGCATTCTGCCAAACGGTGTTGCGGTGATCGAAATGGCTTCAGCCGCAGGAATCACATTGATTTCCGAAAACGAGCGCAATCCACTGCAAACAACTACATACGGTGTCGGTGAAATCATTAAAGACGCCATTGAAAAAGGTTGCCGTGATTTCATCGTCGGCATCGGCGGTAGTGCCACCAATGACGGCGGCACGGGTATGCTCCAAGCATTAGGCTATCAGTTTTTGGACAAAAACGGAAAGTCGATTGCCTTAGGCGCCAAAGGGCTTGAACATCTTTCTTCGATATCCGACGAAACAGTCTTACCGCAACTGAAAGAATGCAAATTCAAAGTGGCGTGTGACGTAACCAACACACTTTGCGGTAAAAACGGTTGCAGTGCGGTTTTTGGAAAACAAAAGGGAGCCACAGAACAAATGATTCAAGATATGGATAAGTGGCTTTATAATTATGCGGAAATATCAAAAAGAGTATCTCCCAAAGCAAATGCCGAGCATCAAGGCGTCGGTGCCGCGGGTGGACTTGGATTTGCTTTTATGAGTTTTACAAATGCGACGCTTGCGTCGGGAATAGAAATCATTCTTAAAGAAACCAAGATGGAAGAAATTATCAAAACTGCCGACCTTGTTGTGACCGGAGAGGGAAGACTGGATGCGCAGACTGTTTGCGGCAAAGCACCCATCGGAGTTGCGAAACTGGCAAAAAAGTATGGCAAAAAGGTGATTGCTTTTTCGGGATGTGTTTCTGAGGATGCGGTTGTTTGTAACGAATATGGCATTGATGCCTATTTTTCGATAGCGCGTGGCGTGACTACGCTTGAGAATGCTATGAAAAATGAAAATGCTTATAAAAATTTAGTTGCCACAGCGCAACAGGTTTTCAGACTTTTGATGAAATGAAAGGCGGAATAAAATGTCTATTAGATTTGACGGACAAAACAGTAGATTTGTTTTAGATACCGAAAACTCGCGTTATGCCTTTGAGTTGCTTTACGGAAAATTTCCCGTTCATTTGCACTACGGTGAAAAGAAAGACGTAGAGCGCAAACATAAAGTGATTTCATTTGCACCGTTTTATAAGGAGATAGGACTGGATTATCTGCCTGATTATGATATGTCGGAATATAATGGGTATGACAGTGGTGATTATCGCGCTTATTCTTTGCGCGTTCGAAGCGGTGACGGTAACAGTGTTACGATGCTTCGATATGAAGGTCATCGTATTTTCGGTGGTCGTATGGAATTGCCCGGTTTGCCCTATGCCGATGAATACGGTAATACCGAAACGTTGGAGCTTAGCCTTGTGGACGATGTGACCAACGTGCGCGTTTTGCTTTACTATACCGTGTTTGAACAACTTGACGTGATTTCGCGCTACGTTCGCATTGAAAATGGCGGCAAGAGCACGGTTTATATTGAAAAATGTATGAGTTTGCTGCTGGATCTTCCCGAACATGATTATGATATGATCAGCTTGTGCGGCATCTATAATAATGAGCGTAGTGTGCAACGTGTGCCGCTGCATTTCGGCAGTCAGGGTGTGTTTAGCCGCAGAGGCGCCACAAGCCATCAAATGAATCCGTTTATGGCGTTGTGCAAACACGATGCCACGCAAAACTGTGGCGAAGTTTACGGCTTCAATTTCGTTTATAGCGGCAGCTTTTCAAATGAGGTCGAAGTGGATCAAAACGGTTTTACACGCGTACAGATCGGCCTTGGCTGTGAGAATTTTTCTTGGCAGTTAAAAGCGGGGGACTCCTTTACGTCACCCGAAGCGGTTATGACCTTTTCGGCGCAGGGAATTGACGGTATGACCCGCAATTTCCATCGATTTACCCGTCACTGCATTTTGCCGCCTGAGCCATTTGAAAACAGACCGGTTGTTCTGAACACTTGGGAAGCCTGTCTCTTTGATATTGATGAAAATGAATTGATTTCCTTTGCAAAAGCGGCAAAAGAGTCGGGCATGGATATGGTGGTAATGGACGATGGTTGGTTCGGTCAGCGCAATCACGACAAGGCGGGACTGGGTGATTGGTTTGTCAACACCGATAAGTTTGCTGACGGTCTTAAATCGTTTGTTGATAAAATCAAAGCACAGGGTATCAAATTCGGAATATGGGTCGAACCTGAAATGGTCAACCCCGATTCCGAGTTGTATCGCAATCATCCCGAGTGGTGCTTAAGTTGCCCCGGACGAGAGCGTATGGAGGCTCGTAATCAGTTGGTGCTGGATATGGGTAACCCCGAAGTTCTTGCCTATTTAAAAGAAATGTTTGCCAAAACCTTCGATGGTGTGGCAATAGATTATTTTAAATGGGATTGCAATCGTAATTTATCGCAGGTGGGTTCCTTGTGTTTACCTCCCGAACAACAGGGGGAGGCGGCATACCGATATATGCTGGGCGTTTATGAACTCTTCAGATGGTTTAGAGAGCATTTTCCAAATGCAATGATCGAAAACTGTTCCGGTGGCGGCGGTCGCTATGATTTGGGTATGATGAAATACAGCACAATGATTTGGACCAGCGATAATACCACTCCGCAAAACCGAATTCGTATTCAATATGGTTCTATGCTCGGCTATCCTGCAACCACGATGAGTTGTCACGTATCCAAACATAAACTATGTGAAGACCCAAATGAACTGCGCTATCGTTGGCAGGTGGCGATGGGGGGCGCACTTGGATATGAACTTCATTTGCCTAACGCCACCCAAACGGTGCGTGATACCATCAAAGAGCAAATTGCTGTGTATCGTCGGTATGAATCTCTGATTTTTACAGGTGATTACCACACAATTTTAAATCCGTTTGAAACCAATTATAGTTCCTACTATTATGTGGATAGTAAAAAAGAGCGCATTTTGCTTTCCTTTTTGCAGCAACAACCCGAGCAGCCTTCTACCGTTTGTTTGCCTGTAGTTGCGGCAGACGAAAAAGCTATCTACGTTGATGAACTCAGTGGAGAGACGTTCACGGGCAAACAGCTTTTGAACGGCATATCTGTCAGCACCGAAAATAGCACGAACTATTCAAAAATGTGGTGCTTTGTTAAAAAATAAAATTAAAGCAGTCCGTTTGTTCAAATTGAACAAACGGACTGCGATTTTTTGAAAAATGTTGACAAAAGGGAACTAAAGGGATACAATTAAGATGTATCGAAATATATAAATCATTATATAAAGGAGATTTTGCTATGAAAAATGCAAAAAGAATTCTAAGCGTAGTTCTCTGCTTGCTGATGACAGTAAGTATGCTGACGGCAATTGTTCTGCCCGCTGCCGCCACCGATGGTGACGAGCCTGCGGCGACAGTCAACGCTTATGAAAAAGTGACGATCAAGGAAGGCACCAACGAGCCGACCGACAACGTTATTTTTATCGATGATTCTTGGGCAACCGATGCGCCTGAGCTCGACGGTGAAAATAAATTTGAATACGAATATGTCGGCAACGGCGAGACTTACACTCTGACCTGGGGTGTAAACGCCTTTACCACCATGGCAGAGTTAACTGCAAAGATGCAGTCCTATTCTGCC
>JAZROO010000075.1:0-12398 GCA_045648705.1 Eubacteriales bacterium
TACAACGCTCAGAACGTCTACCTTTCCGTTCATCAGTGCCTTGGCAACACCAAAGGAAACGGCAAAAAGCACCAGACCCACAGCATCGTCAAGCGCAACGATGGGTAAAAGAATCTGTGTCACAGGTCCTTTGGCTTTATATTGGCGCACAACCATAAGGGTTGCCGCAGGTGCGGTGGCACTGGCAACGGCGCCCAAAACGATGGCAGAGGGCAAGGGCAGCTTGTCGGGAATGAGAAAATGAAGCCCGATGAGTGCCGCATCAACCAACAGCGTGGTAAAGACAGCCTGTACAATGCCGATAACAGTGGCTTGTTTTCCTGTTTGCTTTAAAGAAGACAAACGGAACTCGTTGCCAATAGAAAAGGCAATAAAACCAAGCGCAGTGTCGGCAAGGATGGAATAACTTTTAATGTCCTCCATGCTCACAAAGCCCAAACCTTTAACGCCCAAAGCACCTAAAAGATAGGGTCCGATGAGGATACCTGCTACCAGATAAGCGGTAACGGCCGGCAGCTTCACCGTTTTTGCAAGACGGGAAAGCATCAGACCTGCAAGCAGTGCGATGGACAAACTCAGTAACATTTGCATTGAATATTCGCCTCCGTAATAATAATCACAAACTACCATAGTATAGTCCTTTATTTTGACAAAGTCAATAGCATTTCTGCAAAATATTCTAAGTAAAAAAACAGCCGAAAAGAACCTAGTTCTTTTCGGCTGTTTAATTAAAGGCGAAAATTAGTTTTCTTCTGCCACTTCAACGACTTGTTCGTCCTCTTCAGCGGAGAAGACAAAGTCTTTGCCGGGGAGGATGGCATTCAGGAGAATACCAACGATAGAAGCAACTGCCAGTGCGGACAGAGAAATGGTAACGCTTCCGATGGTGAAGGTGGCGGCGCTTCCCAGACCCAGTGCGCAAACCAAGATGAGAGCGGCAATAATGAGGTTGCGGCTCTTGGTAAAGTCAACTTTGTTTTCAACAACGTTTCTGACACCGATAGCGGAAATCATACCGTAGAGAACAAAGGAGATACCACCGATGATAGCGGTGGGAATGGAGCTAACGATCGCGGCAAACTTGGGGGAGAAGGACAGTGCCAGTGCGAAGATAGCTGCCAGACGAATGACCTTGGGATCATATACTTTGGAAAGGGCGAGAACGCCGGTGTTTTCACCGTAAGTGGTGTTGGCAGGGCCACCGAAAACAGAAGCGATGGTGGTGGCAAGACCGTCACCCATCAAAGTTCTGTGCAGGCCGGGATCCTTAATGTAGTTTTTACCAACGGTAGCACCGATGGCAGAAATATCGCCGATGTGTTCCATCATGGTAGCAAGAGAAATGGGAACGATAGCGATTACGGAAGAAAGGATAGCGCTGGTGTTTTTCCAGTCGATTGCAAAGATGGTGTTTTCCATATGAATGGGGAAGCCGATCCAAGCGGCGCTTTTAACAGCGTCAAAGTTAACCGCCCAAGCTTCTACACCGCAAATGTTGCCAACGATAACGGCAACGGCATAGGAACCAACAACACCCAGCAAGATGGGAATGATTTTGCACATACCCTTGCCCCAGATGTTGAAAACGATAACGATTGCCAGAGCAATCAGTGCCAAAGGCCAATTGGCAGCGCAGTTATTAACAGCACTTCCGGACAGACCCAAACCGATAGCAATGATGATGGGGCCGGTAACAACGGGCGGGAAAAATCTCATAACACGATTGATGCCGACAGCTTTAATCAGACCTGCCAGTACCAGATAAACAAGACCTGCTGCAGCTACGCCAAGACAAGCATAGGGGAGCATTTCTTTGTTGGCAGCACCGTCAGCTGCGAGGGGGGCGATGGCTGCATATCCACCCAGAAAAGCAAAGGAAGAACCAAGGAATGCAGGAACTTTACCTTTAGAAATGAAATGGAACAGCAATGTGCCGAAACCTGCCATCAACAGAGTGGTGGCAACGTCCAGTCCCGTCAAAAGCGGAACCAAAACGGTAGCACCGAACATAGCAAACAGATGCTGAAAGCCCAGTACTAACATTCTCGGAATACCGAGTTTTCTGGCGTCGAAAATACCTTCGTCGCCAATGATGACTTTTTCTTTACTCATTTGTTTTTCATCCTCCGACAAATTTTTCGCCGTTTCCCCGTAACAAAGCATAAAAAAAGCACCGCAAGCGGTACAAAAAAGCAGTGCGGCAGGGAGTACCGACATCTATAATATTATGTCATATTTTGCAAGAAAAGTAAATAAAAAATTCGCAAGAAATAAAAGTTTGTAACATAAGCATAAGCGAAGGAAATAAAATTGTTGATTTTGACTAAAAAACCAAGTATAATGTTTCCGTAATAAAATAGAGGGAGCAAAAACTATTTATGAATTTTATTTTTTTCTTCAACAGTGCATTGCTTGGTGCGGGACTGGCGATGGATGCTTTTTCGGTATCACTTGCCAATGGGCTGAGTGAGCCGTGCATGAAAAAAGGAAGAATGTGCGCTATGGCAGGTGTGTTTTCTTTCTTTCAGTTTATGATGCCGATGATCGGGTGGATTTGTGTCAGCACGGTGGCAAAATACTTTACCGCATTTGAAAAGTGTATTCCGTGGATCGCTTTGGTGCTGTTGTGCTATATCGGCGGCAAGATGCTCTATGACGGTATTACGCAAAAAGAGGAATGTGTTTGCGGAAAAACCGTGTGCTTTGGCACCCTTTTGATGCAGGGCGTTGCCACTTCGATTGATGCGCTTTCGGTTGGCTTTACCATTGCGGAATATAACTGGCTGATGGCGTTGGTGTGTTGTTTGGTAATCGCGTTTGTCACCTTTTTTATTTGTATGTTCGGTCTGTTTATCGGTAAAAAATTCGGTACCAAACTTGCAGGCAAAGCAAGTATTCTGGGCGGATGCATATTAATTTTTATCGGCCTTGAGATTTTTCTTACGGGAATATTTTAAATAAAAAAATCACCTCGAACGAGGTGATTTTTTCTTTATCAGTCCGTTTTAACGGACACAAAGTATGCTAAAATGATTGCAGAAAGGTGACAATGAGGTTTACGGCACGCTCCGCCGCTAAAGAAAGAAATACGGGGTATTCCATACTGCCGTCACCGCTTAAAGAGTCGGATATCGCGCGAATGACGCAAAGCGCGGTTTGGTTTACAAAGCAGACCTGCGCAATCGCGCCGCCTTCCATTTCGCAGGCAATGGCATCAAATTCTTTGGCAATGGCGCGTTTTTCCTTGGCGGTGGCAACAAAGCGGTCACCCGTGGCAATGATGCCGTTTTTATAAGTATAGGAAAGTTTTTTGGCGGCATCCGCAACGGCTTTTGTCAGCTTGGCATCGGTGGGAATGTTAACAAGATTGATGCCGCTGATCAGCCCCTTGGGGTCACCCAGCGGAGAGGTGTCCATATCGTGCTGCACCAAAGCGTTTGCCAGTGCAATATCACCGACAGACAACTCCTCACTCAGCGAGCCTGCCACACCGGTATGCAAAATGCATTCGGGCGCAAAGTGCAAGATCATCGTTTGCGCGCAGGTGGCGGCAAACACTTTGCCCACACCGCAAGGCGCAATCACAACCTCTTTGCCCTCCAAAATCCCTTTATAAAAAGGAATGTTGCTGATTTTGGTTACCTCGCACTGCGAGAGTTTTTCAATAAGCGCATCTACTTCCGCGCGCATCGCGCCGATAATACCGATCATAATCATTGCCCTTTCCGTTGTTTTTAAATAGTATAACATATCAGGCTTTGGGGGTCAATCCGAATATAAATAATGATTGCAATTTATATTTAAAAATGATACAATAACTATGTATAAATAATCTTCAAAAAAGGAGTTTCAATATGGCAGATAAGAAAAAAGCATTGCAGGCCGCGCTGCAACAAATCGAAAAAGAATTCGGCGCAGGCGCTGTTATGAAAATGGGCGAAAACAAAGCAATGAACATTGATGCAATTCCCACAGGCTCTATCTCTTTGGACCACGCGCTTGGAATCGGCGGCGTACCCAGAGGCAGAATTGTGGAAATCTTTGGACCGGAATCTTCCGGTAAAACCACCGTTGCACTGCACATTGTTGCACAGGCGCAAAAACTGGGCGGTGAGGTTGCATATATCGATGCAGAACACGCTCTTGATCCCGTATATGCCGAACAGCTTGGTGTCGATGTCGATAGTTTGCTGGTAGCACAGCCTGACACGGCAGAGCAAGGCCTTGAAATTGCCGAAACGCTGATTCGCAGCGGTGCGCTGGACGTATTGGTTGTTGACTCGGTTGCCGCTTTGGTACCCAAGGCGGAAATTGAGGGTGATATGGGTGACAGTCACGTGGGTCTGCAGGCAAGACTGATGAGTCAGGCAATGAGAAAACTTGCAGGTGCACTTGGTAAGACCAACTGTGTCGGTATCTTTATCAACCAGCTTCGCGAAAAGGTGGGCGTGGTGTACGGCAGTCCCGAAGTTACCCCCGGCGGCAGAGCGCTGAAGTTCTTCTCGTCGGTACGTATTGACGTTCGTCGTGCCGAAACACTTAAAAGCGGCACCGAAATGGTTGGTGCCACCACCAAATGTAAAATCGTTAAAAACAAAGTCAGCCCGCCCTTTAAAACTGCGGTGTTTGACATTATGTACGGTGAGGGTATTTCTCACGAGAGTGAACTTGTCGACCTTGGCGTAGAGTTTGGTATTCTCAAAAAGAGCGGTGCTTGGTTCTCTTATGGAGAGACTCGCATCGGTCAGGGCAGAGACAACACCAAAAAATATCTGAAAGAAAACGTTCAGGTTGCCGAGGAAATCGAGCAAAAAATCCGTCAGGCATTTTTGAGCGAAAAAGCGGAGCAGGCAATGAAAAAAGCTGCCGAGAGCAAAGTGATCGGCAAGGCTCCCACGGCGCCTTCTCCCGAAGCTGCCGCGATGTTTGATGACGAGGCACCCAAGGCAAAAAAAGCAAGTAAGATTGACCTTGACGTACTTGCTGACGATTTTGAGTAATGCGCATTACACAGATCACCCCCTCGGATGAAACGGGAAAACGGGAAATCTATATAGACGGTGAACTTTTTGCCGCCATTCCGGCAGACATCGTGATGAGTCTTGACCTTCATACAGGTGATGAATACGACGAAGCGGCGGCAGAAGGGCTTTTGATCCGACTGGAAAGTTTACGTGCACTGCAAAAGGCATACACCTATCTTTCCTACAATGCTCTTTCCCATAAAAAGCTGAAAGACAAGTTGGTCGGCGCCGGTTTTTCAGAGGAAGCGGCAGAGCTCGCGCTGGAGAGACTAAAGCAACTTGGCTTGGTGGACGATACCCAACTTGCCTTGCGCCTGAAATCCGTGATGCTTACCTCAAAGCGTTGGGGGCGCCGCCGCGCCAAAGAGGAACTTTATAAGCGCGGTATATCGGCAGAAGTTTGCAGCGAAGTACTTGCCGATTATGAGGATGAAGCGGCGCTTTACTGGCAGATTGAGCACAAATACGGCAAAAGAGACCTTGCTGACCCCAAAGAAAGAGCACGGGTGACGGCAGGGCTTGTGCGCCTTGGATTTTCCTTTGACGATATTCGCAGGGCACTGCGTGAAATTGAGGATATAGAATGAAAGTTGGATTTATAGGGCTCGGATGCGAAAAAAACGTGATCAATACCGAGCAGATGATTTATCGCGTGCAGGCGGCAGGACATACTATTGTTTCCGATGCCGATGCGGCGGATATTATTGTGATTAACACTTGCGGATTTATTGCTTCCGCACAGAGTGAGGCCATTGAAACCATTTTAGAGATGGCTGCCCTCAAAAAAGAGGGAAAAATTAAAAAAATCGTTGTTTGCGGTTGTCTGCCCGAACGGTTTCAAGAGGAAATTGCAAAGGAGATACCCGAGGCAGACGCGTTTATCGGGGTCGGCAGTTTTCAGGACATTGTTTCGGTCATTGACCGACTGGAAAGTGAGCAAAAAATTTGTGTCTTTGCGCCACCCGAGCAGCAAGATATGGATGCGCCGCGCGTACGTACCGGTTTTGCGCATACCGCATATCTGAAACTGGCAGACGGATGCAACAACTGTTGCAGTTATTGCGCTATTCCCGCCATTCGCGGCGCCTACCGCTCTCGCAGTATGGAAAGCATTGTGGCGGAAGCCACCGCACTTGCGGCAGAAGGCGTGAAAGAACTGATTTTGATTGCACAGGACACCACGCTTTACGGCACCGACCTTTACGGTGAGCAAAAGTTGGTGGCTTTGTTGGAGCAGTTGGTAAAAATTGACGGTATTGAATGGATACGAATGTTATATCTGTATCCCGATAAGATTACCGACGGGCTGATTGACATGATTGCGCGAGAGGACAAACTGATTCCGTATATCGAAATGCCGGTGCAGCACAGTGAGCAAAGTGTGCTTTCCCGTATGAACCGTCCGGGCGGCAGAGCGCAACTTTTGGAGTTGATTGCCCGTATTCGCAAAAAGTTGCCCGAGGCAATACTGCGCACCACGTTGATTGTCGGTTTCCCCGGTGAGAGTGAGGCGGAGTTTGAGGGTCTTTGTGAGTTTGTCAAAGAAGCAAAGTTTGACCGACTGGGTGTGTTTGCCTATTCAAGAGAAGAGGGCACCCCTGCTTATGATTTTGACGGGCAGGTGGACGATGCCATCAAAGCGCGTCGCGCTGAGATTATAGAGGACATACAGTCCGAAATCGTTTATGAAAATCAGCAAAATGCCGTCGGAAAACAGCTTTTGGTGCTTTGCGAAGGGTACGACCGACTTGCCGAGTGCAACTACGGCCGCAGTTACGGGGAAGCGCCCGACATTGACGGCAAAATCTTCTTTACCGGCAAGGCTGCCGCAGGGCAGATGGTGCAGGTTGAGATTACCGATACGCTGGACTTTGATTTGATTGGAGAGATAGTAGAGTGAATACACCCAATAAATTAACGGTTGCAAGAATGATTGCATGCCCCTTCTTTATGGCGGCATTTGCTTTTGATTTTCCGTATCATTATTTAGTGGCGCTTATTTTGTTTGCCGCCGCCGCTGTGACCGACGCGATTGACGGCAACATGGCAAGAAAACACAATCTTGTTACCAATTTCGGCAAATTTTTAGACCCGCTTGCCGACAAAATGTTGACCGCCTCCGCCTTTATCGGATTTATCTTGTGGGAGGGCATTCGCGCACATGCGATCTGGATTTGCTTTATCGTATTGTTCAGAGAATTTTTGGTTTCTTCCATTCGTTTGGTGCTGGTCACAAGTGACGGTAAGGTCGTTGCCGCAAACATTTGGGGCAAAAGCAAAACCGTGGCGCAGATGGTCGGTATAGTCGTTTCGTTGGCGCTGTATGCTTTGGTAGAGGACTTTGGTCTTGCTTTGTTGCAACCCTATGCAGATTGGGCGATTATTGCGATTCTTTGGATCGGTGCCATTCTGTGCGTCATTTCCGGAGGCATTTATCTGTGGGATGCCAGAGAATATATCGATCCCACAAAATAAATTTTTGTTGCAATTTTTTAAAGAATAACATATAATAATGTAAACACCAAGATTTCAGGAGAAGTAGTTTTTCGATTTCTGACTTTAAGAGAGGAACGGTCGCAGGCTGTAAGCCGTTTCAGTCGGAGGAAAATGAAGATGCGCCTGAGGGAGTGGCAAACGCGATAGTGTTTGACGGGGGACACCGTTATCAAGTCATAAAAGCGATAAACGAGAGTGGAACCGCGTGTAGTACATAACGCCTCTTGACCCTTTGGGGTCAAGAGGTTTTTTATTATGTGATCCCTGAAAATTTGCGGGATAAAGTGGAGAGAGAATATGTTTAAAGAACTAAAATATGAAATACAGGTCATCAAAGACAATGACCCTGCCGCCCGAAACGGACTGGAGATATTTTTCCTTTACAGCGGCTTTAAAGCGGTGCGCGCCTATCGTCGTGCGCACAAGCATTATCTTAAAGGTCATTATTTCCGCGCACGATGGATCAGCGAACACGCCCGTCGTCGTACGGGAATTGAAATTCACCCCGGTGCCACCATCGGCAAGGGTCTCTTTATTGACCATGGCACCGGTGTGGTCATCGGTGAGACCGCCATTATTGGTGATAACTGCGTGATTTACCAAGGGGTCACCTTGGGCGGAACGGGTAAAGATATCGGCAAACGCCATCCAACGCTTGGCAACAATGTGATGGTAGGCGCAGGTGCTAAGATTTTGGGGCCGTTTCGCGTGGGGGATAATGTAAAAATTGCGGCAGGTGCCGTAGTGCTCAATGAAATTCCTGACAATGCCACTGCCGTTGGTGTTCCTGCGCGTGTGGTGCGGCTTGGCGGCAAGAGCGTTCCCTGTGAAAAACTGGACCAGACCCACTTTGCCGACCCTGTTTCCCAAGAAATTTGCCGTTTGCAAGCGCGTCTGGATTCTTTAGAGAAAAAATTGGAGGAAAAATAAATGAAACTGTATAATACACTGACTCGTCAGAAAGAAGAATTTACCGAAATCAAAGCCGGTACCGTTACGATGTACGCTTGTGGACCGACGGTTTATAATCTGTTCCATATCGGTAACGCCCGTCCGTTTATCACCTTTGATTTGCTGAGAAGATATTTTGAATATCGCGGCAAAAAGGTGCGCTTTGTCCAAAACTTCACCGATATTGACGATAAGATGATCAACAAGGCAAACGATCTTGGCATCACCGTTAAGGAACTGGGTGAACAATATATTGCAGAGTATTATACCGATGCCAAGGGGCTCGGTGTGCGCCCTGCCACCGTTCATCCCAAAGCAACCGACTGCATCGGGGATATTATTAATCTTGTGAAAACATTGGTGGACAAGGGATATGCTTATGCAGTAGACGGGGATGTGTATTTCCGCACCAAGCAGTTTAAAGAATATGGAAAACTCTCTCACTTGCCGCTGGACGAGTTGGAAAGCGGCGCGAGAATCGACGTGGACGACCGCAAGGAAGACCCGATGGACTTTGCACTGTGGAAAGCGCAAAAACCCGGTGAGCCTGCTTGGGAGTCTCCGTGGGGAATGGGTCGTCCCGGTTGGCATATCGAATGTTCGGCAATGGCAGGAAAGTATCTTGGCAAGACCATTGACATTCATTGCGGTGGTGTAGACCTGGTGTTCCCGCACCACGAAAACGAGATTGCGCAGAGTGAATGTGCTCACGGGGCGCAGTTTGCAAACTATTGGTTGCATAACGGACATATCAATGTCGACAATCGCAAAATGAGCAAATCCAAAGGCAATTTCTTCACGGTACGTGACGCCGCGGCGGTTTACGGCTATGAGGTGATTCGTTTCTTTATGCTCACCTCCCACTATCGCTCTCCCATCAACTATTCTGCCGAAGCGCTTGAGGGTGCAGGTGCAGGACTGGAGCGTCTGTATACCGCGCGCGACAATTTGCGCTATGAAATCAAAAATGCCAAGACCCCCAAAAAGCAAGAGGGTGAAGACATTGCTGTTTTTGAAAGCTTTAAAGATAAGTTCTGTGAGCGTATGGACGATGACCTCAATACTGCCGATGCCATTTCGGTGCTCTTTGATTTGGCGCGTCAAATCAATATCACCTTGGAGTCGGCGCATTCTGCCGAGTTTTTAACTCAAATCCTCGGCATTTTGGAGGAACTGGCAGGGGTGCTCGGTATTCTCGCCGAGGAAAGACAGGCGCAGGTTTCCGACGAGGTTATGCAGCTTGTTGAGGCGCGCTCTGCCGCCCGTGCCGCAAAGGATTGGGCAAAGGCAGACGAAATTCGCGACAGCCTTAGTGCTATGGGTGTTATCGTGGAAGACACCAAAGACGGTCCCAAGATTTTAGTTAAGAAATAAAAAAATCGTGTCCGAGTTTTCGGACACTATTTTTTGTTTTACAGTCTTTCGGCAATCGCCTTTAAGAATTCCTCAGTGCCGACCTTTTGCTTGTTTTCCAAAGTGGAAAGCAGGTAAAGGTCACCTGTCATAACACCGCTTTCAATGGTATCGATGGTGGCTTTTTCAAGCTTGTCTGCAAAGGCGCAAAGCTCAGGCGTGTTATCAAGCTCACCGCGCTTTCTCAGCGCACCGGTCCAGGCAAACAAGGTGGCCACACTGTTGGTAGAGGTTGCCTCACCCTTGAGGTGCTTATAATAGTGGCGCTGTACCGTTCCGTGTGCGGCTTCGTATTCATAGATGCCCTCGGGGGAAACCAAAACGCTTGTCATCATAGCAAGAGAGCCGTAGGCGGTGGCTACCATATCACTCATAACGTCACCGTCATAGTTTTTGCAGGCCCAGATGTATCCGCCGTCACTGCGGACGACTCTGGCAACCGCATCGTCAATCAGTGTATAGAAATAGGTAATACCTGCCGCATCAAATTTTTCTTTATACTCGGCATCAAAAATATCCTGAAAGATGTCTTTAAAGCGGTGATCGTATTTCTTGGAAATGGTGTCCTTGGATGCAAACCACAGATCTTCTTTTGCATCCAGTGCAAAGTTAAAGCAACTGCGGGCAAAACTGGCAATACTTTTGTCAGTATTGTGCATACCTTGGATAATGCCGTCGGTATCCTCAAAATTGTGAATCAGGCTACGGGTCTCGTTTCCGTCTTTATCGGTGCAAACGAGCTCGCATTTACTGCCGGCAGGCACCTGCATCTCGGTGTTTTTATACACGTCACCGTAAGCGTGACGCGCGATGGTAATGGGTTTGGTCCAGGTGGGAATGTAGGGGGTGATGCCCTTTACTAAAATGGGGGTGCGGAAAACCGTACCGTCCAAAATGGCGCGGATGGTGCCGTTGGGGGATTTCCACATTTCTTTTAAGTTATATTCCTCCACGCGTGCGGCGTTGGGGGTGATGGTAGCGCATTTAACGGCAACTCCGTATTTTTTGGTTGCCATTGCACTGTCGATGGTGACCTGGTCGTTTGTTTCGTTGCGATACTCCAGTCCCAAATCATAGTACTCACTTTTCAGATCCACATAGGGAAGGATCAAAATATCTTTTATCATTTTCCAGATGACTCTTGTCATCTCGTCGCCGTCCATTTCAACCAGCGGCGTTTTCATTTGAATTTTAGCCATATCGGTGTCCTCCTTAACAATTGTATACAATTATACAATTGTATACATCTTTTGTCAAGATATATTTTATATATTTATATGCCGAGTGTCTTACGGGTGGTGGCGGCATCTCTGAAAACGTGTCCATCTATGCCCAAGGTGCAGGCAACGCTGATTGCGTTTGGGTCATCATCAAAATAGATGCACTCTTCGGCAGAAAGACTGTATTTGTTTAGCAGCATCATAAAAAATTCGGGGTCGTCTTTGCCGACGCCTGCCTGATAAGAAATGAGTTTGCCGTTCAGCTGTTGCAAAAACGGAAAGCGCTCGTACACTTTTTCAAAGCGCTCAGGGTAGCTGGACAAAAGGTACACTTTAATGCCTTTACTTTGCAGGTCTGCTATGATTTCGGGCATGCCGTCAATGATGTGGTAATGCTCGTGCCAATGGTCAAGATAGATATCTGCAACCGCGCTCTCAGCAGGGTCAAGTAACTCAAGAAGGGCGCGCTTGTTTTCTTCTTCGCTTACTTTGCCTCTGTCATAAAGCCGCCATTGCGCTGAATGAAAAATTTTGTTGTGCAGTTTTTCGGCACGCGCCGCGTCACCGTCACACAGGGTTGCCAGATAGTCTTTGGCAACAAAATGGCACAAGGTGTCGGAAAAATCAAAGATTACATATTTATATGTTTTCGGCATAGAGGAGCCCTCCTTTTCGTTGTTGTTATTTTAGCATAAGGGAACGCCGATGTAAAGTTTTTGGTTGACTTGCAAGGGTGCAAAATATATAATTAGCGGTAGATATTTAAGTGGAGAAAAATGATGATAGATTTACTTTTAAAAGATATAGGGGAAATTATTTCCTCACCGCGCCTGATGGCAGCCAACGCGGTTTCGGTGATTGCGGCACTGTGTATGATTGTTGCATGTATCGTTTCAAAGCGCAAAACGGTGTTTTTGATGCAGGGGGTGCAGTGCGCCTTATTGTGCGTCACGCAACTGATTCTCGGAATGTATGCAGGGCTCATCACCCTTGCTATCGGCTCGTTGCGCAACTTTTTAACGGCATTTGATAAAATGACGGCTCGTCGTACCCTCTTTTTTGCGGCATTGATCGGACTGGCAGGAGGAATTGTGAATTTTATGACACAGGGGGGCGTTGTGGGTCTGTTGCCCGTAGTGGCAACGGTACTGTATACCTTCGGCTGTCATTATCTGGTGCGCCCCAACTTGCAAAGGGTAAATATTTTGGTTAATATGTTACTGTGGATCGGCTATTCGGTAAGCGTGTTGGATTTGGTAACGGCACTGACCGATGCCACCACCGCAGTGGTGGA
>JAZROO010000076.1:0-14989 GCA_045648705.1 Eubacteriales bacterium
CCAAGATTTTTCAATCACCGAAAAACAATATCTAAAAAGTACAGGTAGAGATCTTCCTAAAGACACATATTATCTAAAGCATCGCTCTGCATTATCCAATGAAGCCAAAAAGTATGGATATGAAATTGAGGTAAAAGAACGTACAATTATTTTAAAAAAGGCTATTTAAGAACGAAATTGTTAAAAGGAGAATTGACATGAAAAGGTACAGAATTGTTCTATGGTGCATATTTATATTGATATTTATCAATGTGTTTACTGCATGCACTCCACCTACACCAAAGAGTGAGGATAAGGGAACCAAAACATTTTCACAAATGTCCAAAAGTGAAATTGAGGAAGCAGCTGAAAAAGCTGTGGTGACGTATATGAGAAAACAATGCAGCACACAAGGTGTTTATTTTTCAGGATACGATATTGATGACATCGGATATCGCATTACTGATATTTCTATTGACGGAGCGGCAGAAGAAGCTACTGTAAAAGGCTATATTTCTTTTTCTAATGATTACGGAGAAAAGAAAACACGTAAATTCGATTTTGATGTAGTTTTTGATGATGGTGAATATCACGTGCCATATAACAGAGCTTATATAGAATGAAAAGGAGATAACCTATGAAAAAAATTTTAAAACTTATTTCCGGTGTTGTACATGCGGTTATGGCAGCTTTGCTGTTTGTTCCCATTTCGCTTTGGAAAGGTATGTATATGAAAAACGTGGTCGATCTATATAATTATTATCAAGGGAATACTACCGAATATCCTGGATATGAACTTGTGGGCGAATATGAAATTATCTCATTTCTTGAAAGAGTAACCGGTATGGTAACGGAAGAAGCTCTCGACAAAGTATTGTTGTGTTTGTTTTTTATCTTGCTTGCTCTTTTGATAATTGGATTGGTTTGGACGGTTTTGCAACTCTTTACAAAAATAAAACAGTATAGGCTTGTGACGCTCTCCATAACCATAGCACAAACGGTTACTTTGGTGATATTTCTTATTCGCTCATTAGAGAAGCTTGTTTCAGATACGCTGATGTATTATCATGAATTTTTGCCGAATGTCGGCTTTTATGTTTTGATTGGCTTGATGATTGTTAATGTGATCACAACAGTTGTAGCACTTTTAAAAAAGAAAGATTCGGATCCTGTCGTTTTAGAAACATTGGATGAAGATGAACAAGTAGAAAAAGAAGACGGCACTATTGAAGACACTTCGTCAACACCTGAAATTCAGGCGGTCAATGAGGTGAGCAACGCTGATGAGATTAAAAAATACAAGGAACTACTCGATGACGGCATAATCTCTCAAGAAGAATTTGATGCAAAGAAAAAGCAACTGCTCGGCATCTAAATGGTTCGTAACAGCCAAATAGAAAACCGACCCAAACGGGTCGGTTTTTTGTCTGGAGTGAGCAAAAAGGCGACAGAGCTTGTTTAAGTTTTGGTTTTGTGCTACAATAAAATCACCGATCCATAAGAATTTCGGAGGAGCTTTAAAAAGTGTTTCAATCCACAAAGCAAAAAATAATATCATACACCGTTTTTGGCATATATTTAGTTTTACTGATATGGTTGGTGCTTTTTAAATTTGCAACCAACCTTTCGGAGTTGCCGAGTATGCGCGCGGTCAATTTGATTCCGTTTTACTATGCGCAGGAGACGACGATGCATATAAAAGAAGTGCTTTACAACGTTGTTGTTTTTGTGCCGATGGGAATCTATCTTCATCTTTTGCAAGAAAATTGGAAAACTAAAACGAAGATTTTGGCGGTGTTTTTGAGCAGTCTTTTGTTGGAGACAGTTCAGTTTATCTTTGCAATCGGCGCGTGTGACGTTACCGACCTCATTGCAAACACACTGGGCGGAGCGCTTGGCATTTTCTTTTGCATAATCCTTGGAAAATGCGCGCCAAAGAATTTTGTTTCGGTAATCAACGGATTGGGGGTAACGGGCGAGCTGGCAGTGATCGGACTGATGACGTTGCTTTTGGTCGCCAATAGATAAAACTATGGAAATTATTACCACACTTATTTTGGGAATCGTGTGCATTCTTCTTGGCATTTCAAATGCAAGGGGCAATATTTCTTCCCTTCATTATTACCACAGAAAGCGCGTGGCGCCGGAGGACCGACTGCCCTTTGGCAAACTGGTGGGGCTTGGCACCATCATCATCGGCGCGGCGCTGATGTTGATGGGCGCTATGTATTTTTTAGCGGAGAAATTGCAGCAAAGCGTTTTTGGGGTGATAGGAACGGTCGGTTTGATGGTTGGCATGGCGGTGGGTCTTGCCATCACTTTTTATGCGATGATCAAATACAACAAAGGCATTTTTTGAAACGATAAGGCGCACTTCATAATGAAGTGTGCCTTTTTATATTATATTTATAAAATTATTTTGGTTTACTTCTTGACTTTAGCGCGATAATGTGATAGCATAGTAGAACAAAAATTACAGTGAGGTAATATTATGTTTAGATTTCGCAGTGATTCGATGGACAGATTATTTCAGACGATACTGAATCTTGAGAGCATTGAAGAATGCTATGAATATTTTGAGGACATCTGCACCATTAAAGAGGTGCAGGACATGGCGCAACGACTGGATGCCGCCATACTGCTTGACAAGGGGTTGAGCTATCAGAAGATTATTGATGAGATCGACGTGAGCAGTGCAACCATCGGCAGAGTCAGCAAATGCCTCAACTACGGCAGTGGCGGCTATCGCAAAGCCATTGACCGTCTTGGCGACAAGGAGAGCGACCAATGAACGAGCAATTTTTGAGTTTTAACGAAAAGGTCGGCTTTGCGCTGCGCTCACTGTACGCCTCTCGCGGCTATGCGCAGTACAAAATGAGCAAGTTTGAAGAGTACGACCTGTATGCGCAAAACAAGGACTTTTTGATTTCCGACAGCGTGATCACCTTTACCGACACCAACGGCAAACTGATGGCGCTCAAGCCCGACGTTACCCTTTCCATCATCAAAAACAGCAAAGACGAGCCGAGCGCGCTGAACAAGGTGTTTTATAACGAAAACGTCTACCGCATTTCCGGCGGCAGTCATTCTTATAAAGAAATTATGCAAGCGGGCCTTGAATGTTTTGGTGACGTTGATGCCTTCAGCATCTGCGAGGTATTGTCACTCGCGGCAAAGAGTCTGATGCTCATCAGTGAAAACTGCGTGTTGGACATCTCGCACCTCGGACTCATTGAAAACCTGTTTGAAAGCTTTGCGGTGCCCTCCTTTGCAAGAGGGCAGATTCTCAAATTCATTGGGGAGAAAAATCTGCACGAACTGGACGCGTTTTGCAAAAAACTGGGAATGCCGCAGGAGAACGTGGATGCTATTAAGCTGATTGTTTCCACCTCGGGCGCACCCGTTGGGGTGCTCTCCACGCTGACGGAAGCGCTCAAAGGCAAAACCGATATTACGCCCCTCATAGAACTTGGGGAAATGCTTTCCGCCGCCCCCGAGCTTAAAGAGATACTGCGCATCGACTTTTCGGTGGTCGGTGATATGAAATATTATAACGGCATCGTATTTAAAGGCTTTATTGAGGGCATTCCTGCAAGTGTGCTCTCGGGCGGTCAGTACGACAAGTTGATGCAAAAAATGCATCGTCGTTCTCGCGCCATTGGCTTTGCGGTGTATCTTGATATGCTGGAACGTATGGAGCCGCAAACCGCTTCTTTTGATGCAGACACGGTGGTCCTTTACTCCGCGCAAAGTGACCTCGTGGCACTGAGCCGCTATGCAGATGCCTTAAGGGCCAAAGGACAACGCGTGTTGGTGGTTAAAAATGAGCCCTCCATCCAGTACCGCAACCTGATTCGATTTGACAGTGAGGTAACAAACAATGAAAACAATGCTTAACGTGGCACTCCCCAAAGGCAGACTGGGGGAAAAGGTGTATGCCATGTTTGAAAAAGCGGGGTTTGAGTGCCCCTCTATTAAAGAAAACAACCGCAAACTGATTTTTGAAAACAAAGAGGTCGGGGTGCGCTATTTCTGGGTCAAACCCTCGGACGTTGCCATCTACGTAGAGCGTGGGGCGGCAGACGTGGGCGTAGCAGGGAAGGACATACTGCTCGAGTATGCGCCCGACGTTTACGAACTACTTGACCTTGATATCGGCAAATGCCGTATGGCTGTTGCCGCCAAAAAGGATTTCAGATACGATATGAGCCGCACGTTGCGCGTCGCCACCAAGTTTAAAAACATCGCAGGGGCGCACTATCTTTCCAAGGGTATGGATATTGACATTATTCATCTCAACGGCTCGATTGAAATTGCACCGATTCTCGACCTTTCCGACGTGATTGTTGATATTGTTGAGACGGGTACCACCCTCAAAGAAAACGAGCTTGAGGTAATTGAGGAAATTGTGCCCATCAGTGCGCGTTTCATTGCCAACAAAACAAGCTATAAATTCAAATCCGACGCGATTGACAAAATCGTTTGTCAGATGGAGGCAGAAAAATGATTAAAATTTTAAAGGTCGGCGAGGTTGCCACCGATGACATTTTTGCGCGCAGTGAGGCGCAGGTAAACGTCGAGGCAATCGTGAGCGATATTATCAAAAACGTAAAAACAAACGGGGACAAGGCGCTCTTTGAGTACTGCGAAAAGTTTGATAAGGCAAAGCTTTCCGCCCTTGCGGTCAGCCCTGAGGAAATCAAAGAGGCGGTCGCCCTTGTCGAGCCTGAGTTTCTTGAAATTTTGAAAAAAGCGGCTGAAAATATCCGCGCCTATCACCTGCGCCAAAAGCGTGAGGGCTTTGAGATTCAAGGGGAAGACGGGATTGTAATCGGTCAGAAAATCATTCCGGTGGATAAGGCAGGACTCTACGTTCCCGGCGGCACTGCCGCTTACCCCTCCACCGTGTTGATGGACTCGATCCCTGCCAAAATCGCAGGGTGCGGTGAGGTCGTGATGGTAACGCCGCCGCTTGCAAACGGTAAAATCAACCCCGTCATTCTGGCGGCGGCAAAGGTCGCAGGGGTGGATAAGATTTTCAAAGTCGGCGGCGCGCAAGCAATTGCCGCTCTCGCCTACGGCACCGAAAGCATTCCGAAGGTTGACAAAATTGTCGGCCCCGGTCACGCCTTTGTGGCAGAAGCCAAAAAGCAGGTGTTCGGGGTTGTCAGCATTGATATGATTGCCGGTCCCAGTGAGATTTTGATTATTGCCGACGGTAAAACAAACCCTGCACACGCGGCGGCAGACCTACTCTCCCAAGCCGAGCACGACAAAATGGCAAGTGCCGTTCTGGTCACCGATTCTCTCGACCTTGCAAACGCGGTCAGCGCAGAGCTTGAAGCGCAGATTCCGCTTTTGGAGAGAAGTGACATTGCCCGTGCCTCGATTGACGCCAACGGCAAAATCATCGTGGCAGAAAATCTGGAGGCGGTCATTGAGATTTCAAACGAAATCGCGCCCGAGCATCTGGAACTTCTGCTGGACGAGCCCTTTGAATATCTTGATAAAATCAAACACGCAGGGTCGGTGTTTATGGGCAGATACTGCCCCGAGGCACTCGGTGACTACTATGCAGGACCCAATCACACCCTGCCCACCAGTGGTACCGCCAAATTTTCCAGTCCCTTATCGGTGGACGATTTTATCAAAAAGACCCAATACACCTATTACACCAAACAAGCGCTGGACAAGGTCGCCCACGACGTTGCCTATTTTGCAACCAAAGAGGGTCTGACTGCCCACGCCAAAAGCGCAGTGATTCGCACGGAGGACAAATAAGTGAGCCGTTTTTTAACTTCCAAACTCTCTTCCTTGGTGCCGTACACACCGGGGGAGCAACCCAAAGAGATAAAGTACGTCAAACTCAATACCAACGAATCACCCTTTCCGCCCTCTCCCGTGGCTTCGGCATATGCCGCCGCGGCGGCAGAAAATCTGCAACTTTACTGTGACCCCGAGTGCCGCGCACTCGTGCAAAAGGCGGCAGAGTATTACGGGGTGGAGCCGGAGCAAATTATTTTCACCAACGGCTCCGACGAGGTGCTCAACTTTGCCTTTATGGCATTTTGCGAAAACGGGGCGGTGTTTCCCGATATTACCTACGGGTTTTATTCGGTGTTTGCAGACCTGAATGGTGTTTCTTATGAGGAGATTCCCTTAAAAGAGGACTACTCCATTGACGAAAACGACTATATCGGCGTCGGCAAAACCATTTTTATTGCCAACCCCAACGCGCCGACGGGCATGGTGCTCTCCTTGGAGCAGATTGAAAAAATCGTGGCATCCAATCCCGACAACGTGGTGGTCATCGACGAAGCCTACGTTGATTTCGGTGCCGAAAGTGCGGTAAAACTTGTAAATAAGTATGATAATCTGCTCGTTACCCAAACCTTTTCCAAGTCACGCTCGCTTGCAGGCGGCAGACTCGGCTTTGGCATCGGTTCCAAAGCGCTGATTGCGGACCTTGGCACCATTCGCTATTCCACCAATCCCTACAACGTCAATTCCATGACGGCGGCGGCAGGGGTCGGCGCCTTGGAGGACGATAAGTATTTTAAAGAAAATTGCAAAAAAATTGCCGAAAACCGCGCTTTTGTAACCAAAGAACTTGCCGCCCTCGGCTTTACGAGTACCGAGTCGTATGCCAATTTCATCTTTGCAAAGCACAACCGTTTGAGCGGTAAAGAAATTTACCTTGGACTCAAGGAAAAAGGGGTGCTGGTGCGGTATTTTGACAAAGAGCGTCTGCGCGACTATACGCGTATCACCGTCGGCAGTCGGGCGGAGCTTGAGATTCTGATTCAAAAAATAAAAGAGATTTTAAAGGAGTCATTATGAGAACAGCAACCATCACTCGAAAAACAAATGAAACCGATATCACACTGTCACTCACCCTGGACGGTACGGGCAAAAGTGATATTGATAGCGGCTGCGGTTTTCTTGACCATATGCTGACATTGTTTGCCAAACACGGCAGATTTGATCTGAGCGTTCACTGCAACGGGGACACCGAGGTCGACGATCATCACACCGTGGAGGACATCGGCATTTCCCTCGGCCTTGCCTTCCGGCAGGCACTGGGGGACAAAAAAGGGGTCACCCGTTACGGCTATATGGTGCTGCCGATGGACGAAGCGCTGATTTTAACCGCCATCGACTTTTCGGGCAGAGCATACCTTGGCTACGATATGGATATTCCGACCGAGAAAGTCGGCACTTTTGATACCGAACTTGTAGAGGAGTTTTGGCTCGGCTTTGTCCGCAATGCCGAGTGCACACTGCACATCAAAGAGATTGACGGGTGCAACTCCCACCACATTATCGAGGGGGCATTCAAGTCCGCAGGTCACAGTATGCGGCAGGCGGTGAAAATCGACCCCGAACTCACAGAAGTTTTATCTACAAAGGGTGTTTTATAATGATAGCAATCGTTGATTACGGGGTGGGCAACCTCTTTTCACTGCAAAGCTCGTTTGCGGCAATTGGGGTGGAAGCGGTGGTCACTGCCGACCCTGATATTTTAAAGAAAGCAGACGGGATTATTTTGCCCGGTGTCGGCGCGTTTGAGGATGCCGCAGGCAAACTCAGACAAAGCGGACTGGACAAAACCCTCAAAGACCTTGCCGCAAGCGGCAAAAAACTGATGGGCATCTGCCTTGGTATGCAGCTTTTGTTTGAAAAAAGCTATGAATACGGGTGCCACGAGGGACTGGGGCTGATTGGCGGCACCGTTCGCCCCATCAAAGAGGTGATTTCCCCCGACCTTAAAATTCCGCACATTGGGTGGAATGCGCTGATATATAAAAAGCAAAGTCCGCTACTGCGCTATATCAGTGAGGGGGACTGCGTTTATTTTGTTCACTCTTTCTATGCCGCAGAATGTGAAGACGCTGTGATTGCTCAGGCGGAATACGGCGCGCTTTTGACGGCGGCGGTGCAACACAAAAACGTTTTCGGATGTCAGTTCCATCCCGAAAAAAGCGGCAAGGTAGGTCTTGCCATCTTAAAGGCATTTGCCGAGCTGAAGGAGGAAGAAATATGCTGATTTATCCTGCCATTGATATCATCGGCGGCAAAGCCGTGCGACTGTTTAAGGGTGATTATAACCAAATGACCGTTTACAGTGAGCATCCCGAGCAGGTCGCGCTTGATTTTAAGAAAAGCGGAGCGACACGCATTCATCTGGTGGACCTTGAGGGTGCCAAAAGCGGTCAGACACCCAATATCGAAACGGTAATGAAGATTAAAAGTGCTACAAATCTTTTCTGCGAGATCGGCGGCGGTGTGCGCACGATGGAGGTCATCGACCGCTATATTTCCGCAGGGGTCGACCGCGTGATCCTCGGCACCGCGGCGGTGACAAGTGAGGGCTTTGTAGAAAAAGCCGTGCAAAAGTACGGGGAGAAAATTGCCGTGGGCATTGACATAAAAGACGGTTTGGTTGCCATTAAAGGTTGGACCGAAACGAGCAACCTTGACGCCTTTGATTTTTGCCAAAAGATGCAGCAAATCGGGGTAAAAACCGTGATTTGTACCGACATTTCAAGGGACGGCGCGATGAAAGGCACCAATTACGAACTTTATCGCAAACTCAGCCTTAAATTTCCAATCGACATTATCGCCTCAGGCGGTGTTTCAAGCATAGAAGACGTGAAAAAACTGCGCTCCCTTGACCTGCACGGCGCCATCGTCGGCAAAGCATACTATACGGGCGCCATTGATTTAAGGGAAGCAATCGAGGTGGCAAAATGATCACAAAACGAATTATCCCTTGCCTTGACGTACGGGACGGACGGGTGGTCAAAGGTGTCAACTTTGAGGGGCTCAGAGACGTTTCTTCCCCCGTCGAACTTGCGAAGTTTTACAGTGGGTGCGGTGCCGACGAGCTTGTGTTTTACGACATTACCGCCTCCAGTGACGGCAGAAAACTCTTTACCGATATTTTGAGGGAAACCGCCCGTCAGGTGTTCATTCCCTTAACGGTGGGGGGCGGCATCAATACCGTAGAGGACTTTGACCGCGTACTTAAGAGTGGCGCGGATAAGGTCAGCGTCAATTCCGGTGCCATTCGTAACCCGGGGCTGATTACCGAGGCGGCAAAACTCTATGGCGACCAATGTGTCGTTCTGTCGGTCGACGTTAAACGCGTGGACGGCGTTTACCGCGTCTTTGCCAAAGGCGGCAGAGAAAACACGGGTTTGGAAGCAATCCAGTGGATTCGTCGCTGTGTAGAGAGCGGAGCGGGGGAGGTCGTCGTCAATTCCATTGATACCGATGGGGTCAAGGGTGGCTTTGACCTTGAAATGTTGGAGGCGGTCTGCAACGTTGTAAACGTTCCCGTCATTGCTTCGGGCGGCGCCGGTAAAATCGAGGACTTTATCACACTGTTTCACTCATTGCCCAAGGTCGATGCAGGTCTTGCTGCCTCCATCTTCCATTTCGGCGAGGTAAAAATTTCCGATCTCAAAGCGGAAATGGCAAAAAATAATATTTCCACAAGGAGTACGTTATGATAGATATCAACACTTTGAAATTTGACCAAAACGGGCTGATTCCTGCCATCGTTGTCGATGCGCGCACCAAAAAGGTTCTCACCCTTGCCTATATGAATGAAGAAAGTCTGAAAATCTCCATTGAGAAGGAGCTGACCTGTTTTTACAGTCGTTCCCGTCAAAAGCTTTGGCTGAAAGGGGAAACCAGCGGCAATTATCAGCACATCGTGTCCATCACTGCCGACTGCGATGGGGATGCACTGGTCGTATCGGTCGAGCCGGACGGCCCTGCCTGTCACACGGGCGCGGAGAGTTGTTTTCATCATCCGCTTTTTGCAAGTGAGCAAAGAAACGAGTTTTCCTACGAGGGTCTGATGGCGCTCATCGAGGGCAGAAAAAACGATAAAAAAGAGGGGTCCTACACCACCTACCTTTTTGAAAAGGGACTGGATAAGATTCTCAAAAAAGTAGGTGAGGAATGTACCGAAGTAATCATTGCCGCTAAAGCGGACGATCAAAAAGAAACCGTCTACGAAATTGCAGACCTTGCCTATCACGTAATGGTGCTGATGATCGAAATGGGCATTTCGCTGGAGGATATCAGAGAGGAACTTGCCTCCCGTCACGTAATCGACCATAAGGTAAAACAGGAGAAGATGACCAAGTGAAAACGAGGGACTATCACAATCACACCTGCTTTTCCGACGGGAAAAACACCCCCGAGCAAACGGTTGTTGCCGCCATCGAAAAGGGACTTAAGGTAATCGGCATCAGCGACCATTCCTATACCGACTTTGACACGGGTTATTGTATGAAACCCGAGCAGATGGAAGCGTATATCGGGGAGATTTCCCGTTTGAAAGAAAAGTATAAGGACAAAATCACAGTGCTGTGCGGCTTGGAACAGGACATCTTTTCCGCGCCGCCCGAGTGGGAATTTGACTATATCATCGGCTCGGTGCACTATGTCAAAGCGGATGGGGAGTATATCCCCGTCGATGCCTCGGCAAAGCATTTAAAAGAGGGGGCGGACAAACACTTTGGCGGTGACATTTATGCCCTGATTGAAGAATATTACCGTCTGGTTGCCACCGTTGCCGACAAAACGAAAGCCAACATCATCGGTCACTTTGATCTGATTACCAAATTTCAAGAAAAAGAAAAGCTTTTTGACGAGCAAAACGAGCGTTACGTGCGCGCCTGGAAGGCGGCGGTCGATCAACTCATTGAGGCAGACCTGCCGTTTGAGATCAACAGCGGCGCCATTTCACGCGGCTACCGCACCACTCCCTATCCTGCCCCCGAAATCAAGGAATATATCCTTCAAAAAGGCGGCAAACTTGTCTTTGGCAGCGACTCCCACCGCGCCGACGGACCATACCCAAATTTAAATTTAGGGGTCTGACCCCTAAATTTAAGTGATATATTTTCCTTGCGGAAAATGTGAAATGTTTGCTTTGCAAACGTGAAATATGCGCTTTTACGCTGGGCACAAAAGCGCTCGTGTATGTTCAAACCACCTTCGTCGGTTTGAACGTTTCGGAAACCTTTTGCTACGCAAAAGCTAATTTAAATAAAAATTTGACTCGGTCAAATTTTTTCATTAATGAGCCCTTACGGGCTCAATTCATGCGACGCAGTCGCATTTCATTTGAATAGCTTCCGCTTCAACAAACCGACCTTTTGGTCGGTTTTTGTCCTTTTTTGCACAATTTTATGACAAATGTATATTCTTTTGTTGTTCATTGCCAAAACTCTTTGACATTGTGAAAATGTTTATGGTACAATAAACACAAATATGCATCGGCTTTGCCCTGCAAAAAAAGGAGAGTTTTTATGAAAAAGCAACCTCGTTTGGATGCAAACGGATACCGCAAATTCGGTATGCGCGATTGTCTTGCCTATGCGGCAGGCGACCTGGGATGCAATATGAGCTTTGCGCTCAAGTCCACCATGTCGATTTTCTGGACGCAGTTTATGGGACTGGAACTCTGGTATGCCTTACTGCTGATTGTCGTACAGGTGTGGGATGCGATCAACGATCCCCTCATCGGCTCGATTGTCGACGCGGACAAGCGTACCTATAAGCGCAATAAGTTTTTGGCATATATCTGGGCAGGCTCCATCGGTCTGATTGTCGGCGGTGCTATGTGCTTTTTGCCCTTCCCCAATGCGCCCACTTGGGCAAAGATGATTATTTTCATCGCAGGATACGTCATCTGGGACGCGTTTTACACTGTTGCCAACGTTCCCTACGGCTCACTTTTGAGCCTCATTTCCACCGACGTAAAGGACAGAGCTTCGCTTTCCGCCTGGCGTTCGGTCGGCTCCATCGGTCTGATCGTGGGCGGCGCACTGTGCTTCCTGCCCTTCCCCCAGGCTCCTGTTTGGGCAAAGATCGTCATCTTTATGGCCGGCTATGTGATCTGGGACGCTTTCTACACTGTGGCAAACGTGCCCTACGGCTCGCTTTTGTCCCTCATCTCCAACGACGTAAAAGACCGCGCTTCGCTGTCGGCATGGCGTTCGGTCGGTTCCATCTTCGGCAATATGTTGCCGATGGTGATTTTGCCTTTCATCATCTATGATGCTGAGAACAACCTCATCGGTGAGCGCGTGTTTATCGCGGCGCTGATTATGGGTGCCCTTGGCTTTATCTGCTTCCAGTTTATGATTCGCAACACCGAAATCCGCGTTGAGCAGGAAGTCACTTTGAGCGAAGAAACTCCTAAGTTCAACGTTTTCAAGGCAATGGCAAACTTTGCCAAAAACCGCCCTGCTGTCGGCGCCACCATCGCCGCAATGGGTATGTTTATCGGTATGCAGGGTGCGGCAACTGCCGTCACCGTTATCTTCCAGTCTTACTTCAAGAATGTGCAGATTTCGGGTATCGTGCAACTCTTTGCAATGATTCCCATCGTTTTGTTCACTCCTCTTGCCCGTAAGGCAGTTGAGAAGTTTGGCAAAAAGGAACTGGCAACGTTCGGTTCCATTTGCTCCATCGTGGCAGGCGTGGGTCTGTTCATCGTAATGCCCGACAATACGGGTCTTGATTTGCTCATCTACATCATCTGTCAGCTCGTTTTTGCACTGGGTCTTGGCATTTACTCCACAGTATCCTGGGCAATGATGGGTGACGCGATTGACTACAACGAGTGGAAAACAGGCGCTCGTGAGGAGGGCACCGTCTACTCACTGCATTCCTTCTTCCGCAAACTTGCGCAAGGCGTCGGTCCGGCACTGGTGCTGGTCATCATGGTCGCATTCGGCTATGTCGGCGCAGACGAGGGCAATCAGGCTTGGCAGGTAGCCATCAATATGCGCTATCTCGTTGCAGGCACCTATCTGTTCTCGGCACTGCTACAGTTTGTAGGTCTCGGTGTAGTCTACAATCTGGACAAAAAGACACTTATGCAGATGAACGCAGACCTCGGCAGAGGAGAATAAACTCTGAAAACTTCAAACTCAGGGGGACAAGGCACCGCGCCTTGTCCCTTTTAATTTTGCCATGGCGTTTTATGTAAAGCGCGACAAATCTCAGATTTCGGCCTCCGCGCGAATCAGACCGAAACCAAAGTGTAGCTAAACAACTCCTTCGGAGTATGAATTGACAACTGCGTTGTCATGAATTGAAATCAAAGATTTCATGAATTCTCGCTTCGCTCCATAAGTTGCGCGTAGCGCATTTCGGAATAAAAATTTGACCGAGTCAAATTTTTACCATAACTTGCGCCATAGGCGCAAACATCACTCGCGCACAGCGCCACATCATTTGACCATCGGTCAACATTCCCCCTAATACTATTATAATGCTCCTTGCTCACCAAGCGCCCCGTACGCTTGGTGCCAAATCAAAGATTTGGTGCCGAGTTTTTTCAAAACTCGGCAAAGAGCATTACAATGTTGTCAGGATTGCTTCAAACCCCCGTGTTTGAAGCAACAAGCCGCTTTTGCGGCTTTGTTAAAACAGGCGTAGCCGTTTTAACCCCCTAATACTATTATACCATACTTTTTCGGACAAATCGGACAAGAAAAAGCCGTGTTTTTAAATTTAGGGCTCAGACCCCTAAATTAAATTTTACAAAAACTTACCCCCAAATAACAAACACCCCGAAAGCATTTCGGGGCATTATATTTACAGTCTCTTGTACTAAGGCACGTACTAAAGTATGAGATACGGCGCCGAAACTTTAGCGGCGCCGTATCTTTTTTCGACCGGAGGGAGAAAAAAGTCTATTCTTTCTCTTTTCTTTTCTATTCTTTTTCTACTGCGTTACCGTGACGTAAAGTAACGCGTTACATTTTAAGGGTTGAGACTTGCAATTTGATGCGGTAGGTGTATAATAATTAATAGCATAAACCGTTTATTTCGAAAATAAATTTAAAATTTGAACGAAACTTTTGTAAAAAAATTAAAACTTTTTTTAAGGAGAAAAAATGATTTTGAACCATTTGCAACCAGAGCGCGTATTTTATTATTTTGAACAGATTTCGGCAATTCCGCACGGCTCGGGAGACACTAAAAAAATCAGTGACTACTGCGCAAGGGTGGCAGAAAGTCTGGGACTGTCCTATCGGCAGGATGAGCTCAATAACATCATCATTTATAAAGGCGGCAGCGTCGGCAGAGAAGGAGAGGCGCCCGTTATTTTGCAAGGGCATCTCGATATGGTCTGCGAAAAAGAGCCTGACTGCAATATCGACTTTTCAAGGGATGGGCTGCGGCTGCAGGTAGAGGGGGACATTCTCTCGGCCATCGGCACCACCTTGGGCGGTGACGACGGTATTGCCGTGGCAATGGGACTTGCTCTTTTGGAAGAAAAGGATTTGTCCCATCCGCCGTTGGAGGTACTTTTCACCGTTGACGAGGAAACGGGTATGTTCGGTGCCGCAGGGCTTTCACCCGATTGGCTTTCAGGCAAACGCCTTTTGAATATCGACTCGGAGGAAGAGGGAGTGCTCACCGTCGGCTGTGCAGGCGGCGCCAGAGCCGATATTTCACTTGAACTCATCCCTGCCGCTATCAGTGCCCCGTGCTACGAAATCGTTATTGACGGTCTTGCAGGCGGACACAGCGGTGTCGAGATTCATAAAGGAAGATATAATGCAAGTAAACTGATGGGTGAGTTCCTTTCTCAATTCAAGGATATTTGCCTTATCGAACTTTCGGGCGGACAGAAAGACAACGTCATCCCCTCCCGTGCCCAAGCAATCATCAGCACGGCAGTCAACCCCGAAACGAAGGTTGCTGCCTTTGTCGCCACCAAACGAAACGAAAACAATCGCGACCTTAGCGTCAGCGTTACGGCTGTGGCGCCGCAAATGGTGGGATATGATAACTTTTCCTCCCTTGCCGCCATTGATCTGCTTTGCAAACTGCCTGATGGGGTGCAACAGTGGAGCCCCGATATTGACGGATTGGTGCAAACCTCCCTCAACCTTGGCATTATGAGACTTGCAAACGATGCGCTTACCCTCAGCTTTGCGCTGCGCTCGTCACTCGGCGCGGAAAAAGA
>JAZROO010000077.1:0-44102 GCA_045648705.1 Eubacteriales bacterium
TTGGCCAAGTGTTCGTAAGGACACTTGGCCAGTTTTATTCGCCAAAGGCGAGTTGTATTGCTTCGCAGTGATATTCGGCTAAAAGCCGAGTGATATTGCCTTCGGCAGTTTATGGGCGAATAAAATATCACTAAAACCGCAAGGTTTTAATATCACTTGACCATAAGGTCAAATATAACTGTGAGACCTGTCTCACAATATCACTTCTTTGAGATAGGTTAAAAGGGTTTTAGGTTCTCCTAACAAGTGACATTTGGGCGCCAAAATGTCCTGCTTGTAACGGTGTGAGACAAAAGAAAAACTGTGCAGAAATCATCTGCACAGTTTTTTCTGTCCTTAGGAACCCTACTCTTTTGATGCACGGTTTTTTTATTATTTTACGTAGGTTACGATGATTCTGCGACGAGGCTCACTGCCAACAGAAACGGTGGTAATATTGTCCTTACCGTTGAGCGCGGCGTGAATGATTCTGCGCTCATAAGGAGTCATCGGCTCCAGTCCGAAATTCTTTTTATACTTAATGCACTTGGCGGCAGTCTTCTCTGCAAGAGAGGTCAGCGCCGCTACGCGTTTGGCACGGTAATTCTCGGTATCCAATACCACACGGGTCTTACCGTCAAACTTGCGGTTAACAACCAAAGAAATCAGATATTGCATTGCGTCAAGTGTTTCACCGCGTCTGCCGATGAGCACACCCATATGACTGCCGGAAACGCGCACCTCTACGGTGTCCTTTTCCTCGCCGATGCCGACTTCGATTTGAGCGTCGTCCAGTCCCATGTTGACCAGAGCGCCACCAAGAAATTCGCGAATGGTGTCTGCCACTTCACCGGTCAGTGCTTCCAGCGGCTTTGCCTCTACCACCACGGCCTTTTCGGCCTTAGGTGCCTTTTCCTTTTTGGGAGCGGCTTTCTTTTCTGCCTTGGGAGCAGGAGCTTTATCTTTCTTTGCAATCTTTTCAACAAACTCTACCGGCTTTGCCGCTTTGGGAGCGGGAGCGGGTTTCTCGTCAGCAACTTCTTGCTCGACTTTGATTTTTGCGTTTACGGCACCAATGCCGAACACACCCTTAACGGGCATGGTAACAACTTCGTAAACCATCAGATCTTTATCAAGTCCGAGGCTTGCAGCCGCCTTGTCCACGGCTTCGGGAATGGTTTTTGCTTCAAAAAACAGTTCTTTAATCATCGTTATTTTCTCCATTTGCTTTGGGGCCGGTGCCTTTTTTCTTTTTCTTTCCTTGTGCATACTGCGCTTTTTTCGCGGCGGCAGCGGCTCTTTTTTCTTTTTCTTTTGCCTTGTCCGCTTCGATCTTAGCGCGCATCTCGGCTTCTACTTTCTTGGGACTTGCAAGTGCATCCAGCAGGTACAGCTGAGCAATACCCAGTACGTTGCTGACCAACCAATAAAGGCCCAGTCCTGCCGGGAAGGTAAAGGCGATCCACAAAGACATCAGGGGCATTAAGTACAGCATCATTTTGCCGTTGCCGCCGGGTTGGTCGGCTGCCGCCTGTTGCGCAGGATTCAGCTTTTGGCTTAAAAAGCTCAGCAAGTAAGAAGTCAGACCCGACAAAGCAGGAATGAGAATAATAAGGAAGGTGGTTTTCCACACTTCACTGGGCACAAGCGCCATATCCAGACCCAAAAACTTGGTGTTCAGCGGTGCGGCTTCTCCCAGATGAGAAAGAATCTGCGATTCATAGCGGTTAAAGTTCTCTGCTGTGATTTTGAGTTTGCCCATATTGTCAAGAATGGTTACACCATCGCTGACAACGGTACCGATTTTTGCGGTAGCGGTTTCCCAAATCTCCGTTAAAGACCAACCTGCCATAAAGGTCAGCGGTCTGCGGATAACGGTGTACATCATAAACAACAGCGGCATCTGCAACAACATCGGCAGACAGGAACTCATGGGGTTATAACCCTCTCTTTGATAAAGCTTTTGAAGTTCCTCACTGTAACGCTGACGGTTGGAACCGTATTTTTTCATAAGCTCGTCCTGATAAGGTCTCATTCTTACCATTGCCAGTGAACTTTTGTGTTGTTTAAAGGAAATGGGGAACAACACGATTTTCAGCAAAATGGTAAAGAGAATAATGGACAAACCGTAATTCTGTACCAGATCATAGATCCAGCCCATAGGTGTACCGATAATGGTACAAAGCGTATTCCACATAATGTTTCTCCTCTTTATTTACTTTTTTTCTCCGGAACGTAATCTATCCCGCCCTTTGACCAAGGATTGCAACGCAAAAGGCGCCATACCGCCAATGCGCCGCCGTAAAAAATGCCGTGCCGCATAATTGCGGTGAGGGCATACTGAGAGCAGGTCGGATAGTATTTACAATGCGCTTTGGTGTGGGGTGAAATGAATTTTTGGTAAAGTTTTATCGGCAACACAAATGCTTTGCGAACACACGTTACGATTTTATTCATTTTTTAAAAACACCTCGCGGATCGGCGCCTCCAGATCGGTGCTTTTTACAAAGGCACACTTGGTTCTTGCTACCACCACAATGTCCTGCGGCGGCAAAATATCTTCATACTTTGCAAAAGCGGCGCGGATGATGCGGCGGATGCGATTGCGGGTGGGCGCACCCCCTTGTTTTTTGGTAACGGTAATGCCGAGACGGGCTCTCTCTTTCTTTTCGCGCAGTACGTAAATCACCATCGTAGGAAACACATAACTTTTCCCCTTGCGATACGCACGGCGGAATATATAGTTTTCCTTGATACTTTGAATCATACCGTTGCTCCCCCGGGGACTTTATTCCCCTTGCCTGTCAAAAGAGAAACTTTTGTAGAAAACAGAAATAAACCAGGCGTTTTGCTTTAAAAAAGATTTTTTCCTAAATACTAAATAAAAAAGGTCTCACCCGATGAGACCTTCATTATTTGACTTAGTGAGACAATCTCTTTCTTCCTTTGGCTCTTCTTCTGGCCAAAACTTTTTGTCCGTTGGCGGTCATCATTCTCTTTCTGAAGCCATGGACTTTGCTTCTCTGTCTTTTCTTAGGTTGATAGGTTCTAACCACGATTTGCACCTCCTCATTCTAACGCCTTGCCGTTCCCGGCGGCGCATACTCATAAAGCATAGATTATTATATATTTATTTTATGTGTTTGTCAACTGTTTTTTTGCCGAGGATTGTCCTGTTTGTCCTCTTATCACTATCCCTTGTGGTCGGGGGCAAATCTTACCACCGCTTTTTGTGAAAAAAATATCAAAATTTTTCTTTCCTTTTTCCAAAAGTGGCTATATAATGATTTTATAAAATCATTTTGCAGTGGAGGGACTATGAATACCATCAAATTCGTTTTGATCGGTGCCGGCGGCCGCGGTACCAAATACGTAACCGAGGGAAAGCATTTTCCCGAAATGGATCTTGTGGCAGTTGCCGACCCCAACCCCGTGAGAAAAAACTTTATCCGCGACAATTTTTCTCTTTCTGAGGAGCATTGCTACGAGTGGGGCGAAGACCTTTTAAAGCAACCCAAAATGGCAGACATTGCCATCATCGCAACGCAAGATCAGCAACATTTTCACCTTGCTTTACAGGCAATTGAAAAAGGCTATCATCTGCTGCTGGAAAAACCTGCCGCACCCACCCCCGAGGAGTGTAAGATCATTGCAAACGCCGCAAAGGAAAAAGGCGTCAAAGTATTGATATGCCACGTGTTGCGCCATACTCCGTTTTTTAGAACCATCAAAAAAATTATTGAGGACGGTCAGCTTGGAAAAGTCATTAATATCATTCATACAGAAGGTGTCGGTGACTTGCATTACAGCCATAGTTTTACGCGTGGTGATTGGCACAACACTGCCGAAAGTTCACCCATGATTCTTGCCAAAAGTTGCCACGATATCGACATTATTCAGTGGCTGATGGACGAGCCTTGCACCAAGGTGCAAAGTTTTGGTTCTTTGCAGTATTTCCGCAGTGAAAACAAGCCGACCGTTGCCCCCGAATTTTGCTATCAGGGTTGCCCCCACGAAGCCGAGTGCCCTTACAGTGCTTTAAAACTCTACCGTCACCGTCAGGTACCGTGGTTTGCGCGTCACGCCACTAAAATTCACAATCCCACCGCCGAGGACATCGAAAAACTGATCACCGAAACCAACTACGGCAGATGCGTTTTCGGATGCGATAACGACGTGGTCGATCATCAGGTGGTCAATCTCGAGTATGCCTCGGGCGCTACCGCTTCCTTTACCATGAGCGCCTTCAACCAAGGCGGCAGACAGATTCGCGTGATGGGTACCAAAGGCGAACTGGAAGCAAATATGAGTGATGATTTTGTTTCGGTTTATAATTTTTCCACCGGCAAACGTAACCAAATCAAAATTGCCGACGCCATTTTAGATGAAAGCATTGCCAGCGGTCACGGTGGCGGTGACCACGGTATCATTCGTGCACTGATTGGTGTTTTCAGCGGTAAACTTCCCGAAGAAAGCATTGCCGACGTTGCCGTTTCCATTGACAATCACCTTTCCACCTTTGCCGCCGAAGAATCAAGGCTGACCGGAAAAGTTATTTCTATGAAAGAGTATAAAGAAAAGATAAACCAAAATATCAAATAATAAAACCCCTGCACGATTGTGCAGTGGTTTTTTATTGTTAAATTAGAATTTAAAGGACTTTTTAATGTAATCTGCAACCTCGTCGATGGGCAGTCTGACCTGCTCCATGCTGTCTCTGTCACGCACGGTAACGCAACCGTCTTCTTCACTCTCAAAGTCGTAGGTGACACAGAAAGGTGTTCCGATTTCATCCTCTCTGCGATAACGCTTACCGATAGAACCGGTATCGTCGAAATCACAGGGGAATTCTGCTGCCAACTTGTCAAACACTTCCCAAGCCTTGTCGCTGAGTTTCTTGGAAAGGGGCAATACAGCCGCTTTGTAAGGAGCCAAAGCAGGATGCAAATGCAGTACCACACGGGTATCGTTTTTCTCTGCATCCACCACTTCTTCGTCGTATGCTTCCACCAAGAATGCAAGCAACACTCTGTCGCATCCGAGAGAAGGCTCGATAACGTAGGGAATATACTTTTCGTTTGTAACGGGGTCCATATATTCCATCTTCTCGCCGGCGTGGTTACCGTGCTGAGAAAGGTCGTAATCGGTTCTGTCCGCAATGCCCCAAAGTTCACCAAAGCCGAAGGGGAACATAAATTCAATGTCGGTAGTTGCCTTGGAATAGAAGGCAAGTTCTTCTGGATCATGGTCTCTCAGGCGCAGACTTTCTTCGCGAATGCCCAACGCTTTGAGCCAGTTTTCGCAAGTGTCTTTCCAATATTTAAACCAATCCAGATCTGTTCCGGGAGCGCAGAAAAATTCAAGTTCCATCTGCTCAAACTCACGGGTACGGAAAATAAAGTTACCGGGTGTGATTTCATTTCTGAAGCTCTTACCGATCTGACCTACGCCAAAGGGGATTTTTTTACGGGAAGCTCTTTGAATGTTCTTAAAGTCAACAAAGATACCCTGTGCCGTCTCGGGACGCAGATAAACTTCGTTTTTAGCGTCCTCAGTTACACCTTGGAAGGTTTTGAACATCAGATTAAATTTACGAACTTCGGTAAAGTTGCATTTGCCGCAGTCGGGACAAACAATATTATTGTCTTTGATAAAGTTAAAGATTTCTTCGTTGCTCCAACCGTCTGCTACTTGACCGGTTGCATCTTCAATCAGTTTGTCAGCACGATGGCGGGTCTTACATTCCTTACAATCCATCAAAGGATCGGAAAAACCACCCACGTGACCGGAAGCCACCCAAGTTTCAGGATTCATAATAATGGCAGAATCCAAACCTACGTTGTAACGGCTCTCGGTAACAAACTTTTGCCACCAAGCTTTTTTAATATTATTCTTGAGTTCTACGCCGAGAGGGCCATAGTCCCATGAATTTGCAAGTCCGCCGTAAATCTCACTGCCGGGGAAAACAAAACCTCTACCCTTACAGAGAGCGACGATTTTTTCCATTGTCTTTTCCGTATTTTTCATTGCTTTTCTCCTAAAAAATCTTGATTATATCTATTATAGTAACATTTTTTCGGACTGTCAACCGATTTTTCCACCATTTTTCCCTAAATTGTTATTGATTTTGTATTTTTTATATGTTATTATAATTATGTATATTATATAAGTATTCATATATATAGAAAAGAAGTAAAAAAAGGAGGACGAAAAATGCAATCTTTTACAGATGTGTGGGACAGAGCGCTGACTATTTTACAACCGCAGGTTTCAAGCGTTAGTTTTGAGAGTTGGATCAAACTGCTCCGTCCTGTCAAAATGGAAAATAACGTTGCTTTCTTTTATGTAAGAACTCTCTTTCAAAAAGGAACCATTCAAAATAATTTTCTGCCGCTGATTGAACAGGCACTTTCCGATGCCATCGGCTTTCCCGTTCGGGCGCAAATTATCACCGAAAATGATGCTCCTCCCCGTATTGTTGAAAAAGCAAAAGAAAATGAAGAGCATTTCAATGAAGTCATTTCCAAAAATGAAGAATACATTTCGGCGCCCAGACAAAAGCTCACTTTTGAAAACTTTGTTGTCGGTAATGAAAACAAATTTGCACACGCCGCCGCACTTGCGGTTGCCAACAATCCGGGTCAGGCATATAACCCTCTGTTTATTTACGGCAGAAGCGGTCTTGGTAAAACGCACCTGATGGTTGCAATTGCCAACGAAATCAAACGTAACAATAACGATGCAGTGATTCTTTACATTAAGTCCGAAGAATTTGTAAATGAAATGGTTGAAGCGTTGCAACGCGGTAAAATGAAAGAATTTCGTTCCAAATACCGCTACGTTGATGCCTTTTTGGTAGACGACGTTCAGTTTATCGCAGATAAAGAAGCCATTCAAGAAGAATTTTTCCACACCTTTGAAACACTGCATGAGGCCAAAAAGCAAATCGTTTTGACCTCTGACCGTCCGCCCAAGGAAATGCTGACGCTGACAGAGCGTTTGCGCACCAGATTTTTAAGTGGCGTGATTGCTGACGTGCAACCGCCCGAATTTGAAACCCGTTGCGCCATTATTAAAAACAAAGCAGACTCTTTGGGACTCATCTTATCAACAGAAATTGTTGAATACGTTGCCAAGAAACTTCATACCAACGTAAGAGAACTGGAAGGTTGTATCAATAAAATTAAAGCCTACAACGTTCTTTATAATGAAAGACCCACACTGGAAACTGCGCAACAAGCCATTTCTTCGGTTATTTCCGAAAATGCGCCTTCTGCCATCTCTGTGGAACTCATTATTGATACCGTTGCAAGATACTTTAATATCACGGCAGACGAAATTTTAGGACCGCGCCGTCAATCCACCATTGCCACACCCCGTCAGATTGCAATGTATATTTCAAGAGATCTGACCTCGATGTCTTTGGCAGAAATCGGTGCTTCTTTCGGCGGAAAAGATCATACCACCGTGCTTCATTCCATTAATAAAATCAGTGGAATTTTGGAAAACGATCCCAAACTTTCTCAAACGGTGCATGACTTGACGGAAAACATTAAAAAATCTTTTTAGTTTTCCCCGATTTTGTTCACAATTGTTTCAAACTTACCCACTCTTTCCCCAAAATTTTTTCGTTTGATTTTCACTTGTGGAAAGAAAAAAGTTATCAACCGATTTTATCAGTTTTATTCCACAGGCGCAAAAGCCTGTCCAAAAGAGGAAAATCTTGATTTTCCACCTTTTCCCCATCCCCTACTACTACCACTACTATAAAAAAACATTTTCTATCCTTTTTTTGCGCGAAAGCGCGAAAAGAAAAAGCTAAGTAAAGAAAGGAATTATTATTATGATTTTTTCTTGTGATAGAGCTCGAATCAATGAAGCGGTTGCGGTGGTTTCCAGAGCTGCTGCCGCAAAAAGTTCTCTTTCTGCCTTGGAAGGAATTTTGATTGAAACCACGCGTGACAGTGTTCGTTTCACAGCTTATGATCTGGACATTGCCGTCATCTTTTCCATTCCTGCTCAGATTGAAGCGGAAGGAAGCATTGTGTTGCCTGCAAAACTGTTTGGTGACATTATCAGAAAATTGCCGGAAGGTATTGTTAAAATTTCTACCGATGAGAAATTTATGACTAAAATTACAGGCTCTTCCGTTAAATTTACCATTTTGGGTCTTTCCAGTGCGGAATATCCGGAACTGCCTGCCGTTATTGAAGGTGACGAACTGGTACTGGAAGGCGAGAGTTTCCGTAACCTTTTAAAACAAACTGTTTTTGCCGCGGCAGAAACCGATGAAAGACCGATTTTGCAAGGTATTTTGTTTGACATTGATCCCCAAAACAAAATGATGCATTCCGTCGCGGTAGACGGTGTGCGTCTTGCAGTGAGAAACGAGCCTATTATTTCGTTTGAGGGACATAACGAGCAGTTTGTTATCCCCAAGAAAACCGTTTTGGAACTGCTTAAAAACATTCCCGAAGATTTGGAAAACTTAGTTGTAAACGTTTCCATTTCTCATAAGCATCTGATTTTCCGTATGGAAGAAAAAGTGATTATTTCCAGAAGACTGGAAGGCGAATTTTTAAACTACAAAAATGCGATTCCTGCAACCCATACTTTTTCTTTGGTAGTAGACAAACGTAAGTTTGCTTCTTCCATTGAAAGAGCGGCACTGTTGGTAAGCCCCACCGTGCGCATTCCGATCCATTGTAATTTTGATTACAATATGATTAAACTTTCCACCGCTACCAATATGGGTAAATTCTATGATGAATTTGAAGTGGAGCCTTTCCATAATTCCCTTGAAGTCGGCTTTAACCATCGTTTGATGCTGGATGCACTCAGTGCCTGTGAGGAAAATGAGGTAAAAATTGAACTGGGAAGCGGCAAAACCCCCATCGTTTTAAAACCTGTTGAGGGAGATGATTTTATTTTCCTCGTGTTACCTATGAGGTTGAGCAATGACTAAACTTAGAATTTATACACCCACCATCCGCTTGAAAGACGCGCTAAAATTTTCAGGAGAAGTCGAAAACGGCGGATTGGCAAAGATACTTATAAAAGAAGAAAAAGTCAAAGTAAACGGGCAAATTTGCGCTGTCAGCGGCAAACAACTGTCAAATGGAGACACCTTTGAGTATGACGGTGCCGTTTACGAGATTTTCAGTGAACAATGAAAATAAAAAAGCTAACGCTGAAAAATTACAGAAATATTGAAGAAATTGATCTTTCCTTTGCCCCCGGAGTGCAGGTCATCACCGGTGAAAATGCTCAGGGAAAGACTAACATTCTGGAAGCAATTTTTCTGTTGTCCACCATGCGCAGTTTTCGTGCAGGTAAAGAAGAAATGCTGATTCAGTACGGCAAAGATGCCGCTGAGGTAGAACTTATTTTTGAAAAGAATGAGAGAGAGCAACATCTTAAAATGAATCTCTCCTCTCAAAACAAAAAAGTTTTTTTAGACGGCAGGCATCTTGCAAAAACCCGTGATGCAATCGGACTGTTTCAAAGCGTTTTGTTTACACCCGACCATCTGATGATGATCAAAGGGGCACCGGGTGAGAGACGGGAATTTTTGGATATGACCCTTTGTGCGCAAAGCGCGGGCTATACCGAAAATCTGCTTCAATATAACAAAGCGCTTAAAAACCGCAATCGGTTACTGAAAACTGAAAACGAGGCACTGCTTGCCACCTTGCCGATGTGGGACGAGCTTTTGGCAAAATACGGCGCTTACATTGCTTTTGCAAGACAAAATTATATCTTGCAACTTAACGAGAGTGCCGCCAAAGAGTACGCCGCCATTTCGTCAGACAGGGAGAAAATGAAAATTCTCTATTGTTCGCAGTTTGCCAAAGAGCCGATTACCAAAGCAGAGTATGAGCAAAGAATCAAACAAATGCTTTTTGAAAACGTGCAAAAGGACAGAGAAAAAGAAAGCACCAACTATGGTGTGCATAAAGACGATTTTATGACGTTGCTTGCAGGCAAAAGTGTGAAATTCTTTGCTTCGCAAGGGCAGGTGCGTTCTTGTGTGTTGGCAATTAAAATGGCAGAGGCAAATCTACTGGAAAAAAACAGTGGACACAAGCCCGTTATATTACTGGACGATATTTTATCGGAACTCGACCCGTCCAGACAGGAATACATTTTAAAGAATGCATTTAAAAATCAATGTATTGTCACCGCTTGCGAGCCGGACAAGCTGGCGGGCGTTTGCAAAGATTATATTTGGATAGAAGGAGGAAGACAAAAAAATGTACTTTCATCCGGGCGGTAACCAAGTGATCAAAAAAGCCGATCTGATCGGAATTTTTGATATAGATAAAACAACCGTTTCCAAGCGCACGCGCGCCTATCTGAATGCAAAAGAAAAGCAAAACAAGGTTGTCCTGTTGGATGACGATTTACCCCAAAGTTTTATTGTTACCAAAAAAGGAGAAAACGAGAAAGTGTATCTTTCTCAGATATCTTCCAAAACACTTTATATGAGACTTTCAGAGGAATAGGAGGAAAATCTCGTGGATCATTTAGAAAATCAACACGCCTATGACGAAACACAGATACAGGTGCTGGAGGGACTGGAGGCAGTCCGTAAAAGACCGGGTATGTATATCGGTTCGACCAGTGAAAAGGGTCTGCACCATCTTGTGTATGAAATTGTGGACAACTCCATTGACGAAGCAATGGCAGGATATTGCAACACCATTAAGGTGCGCATTTTGCCCGGCAACGTTATTGAAGTAAGCGACGACGGACGCGGTATTCCCATCGGTATTCATCCCAAGATGGGTATTCCTGCCGTAGAAGTTGTATTTACCGTTTTGCATGCAGGCGGTAAGTTCGGCGGCGGCGGATACAAAGTATCGGGCGGACTGCACGGTGTTGGCGCCAGTGTTGTTAACGCTTTGAGTGAATGGTTGGAAGTTGAGGTTTCCAACGGTGAGCACGTGCATTTTCAGCGCTATGAGCGCGGCAAGTCCACCGGTCCTCTCAAGGTGATTGGAGACACTACCCAAACCGGTACCAAAGTGCGCTTTTTGGCAGACAGTGAAATCTTTGAAACGCTGGAATATGAATATAAAGTTCTGCTGCAACGTTTGAGAGAACAGGCGTTCCTCAACGGCGGACTGAATATCATCTTCAGTGATGAGCGTGACCCTGAAAATATCAACACCACCAACCTTTTATATGAAGGTGGCGTTAAGAGCTTTGTGGAATGGCTCAATAAATCCAAAGAAAAACTGCATGAAGACGTAATTTATCTGAACGGACTCAAAGAAAAGTGCACCGTTGAAATTGCGATGCAGTACACCACCAATTATGATGAGAATATCCTCTCTTTTGCCAACGATATTCGCACCATTGACGGTGGTACCCACGAAGTCGGCTTTAAAGCAACGCTGACTTCCATTATGAACAACTACGCACACGAAAAGAATATGCTCAAAGACGACCAAAAGCTTGAAAATGCTGACGTAAGAGAAGGTCTTACCGTCGTTATCAGCGTTAAGGTTGAGGAAGCAGAGTTTGAGGGTCAGACCAAAACCAAACTCGGCAACTCCGAAGTGAGAAAAGTCGTCGGCAGTATTATGAAAGAGCAACTTGGTGACTTTTTGGAAGAAAATCCCAAGGTTGCCAAAACCATTATTGAAAAAGCACTTCTTGCTTCCCGTACCAGAGAAGCGGTGAGAAAAGCAAGAGAGACCACTCGTAAGAGTGCGCTTTCCTCCGGTATGAGTTTGCCCGGTAAACTCTCCGACTGTCAGATGAGAGATACCGATATTACCGAAATCTACATCGTAGAGGGTGACTCTGCAGGCGGTTCCGCAAAGCAAGGCCGCGACCGCAGATTCCAAGCCATTCTTGCCTTGTGGGGCAAGATGCTCAACGTTGAAAAAGCGAGAATTGACAAGGTGTACGGTAACGACAAACTGATGCCTGTTATCACAGCCCTTGGTACCAACATCGGCAACGATTTTAATCTTGAAAAACTCAGATACGGCAAAGTTATCATCATGGCCGATGCTGACGTTGACGGTTCGCATATCCGCACCTTGTTGCTGACGTTTTTCTTCCGCTTTATGAGACCCTTGATTGAAAACGGACACGTGTATCTTGCGCAACCTCCGCTGTTTAAATTGGTGAAGGGCAAAAACGTGGCGTATGCATACAGTGATGAAGAAAGAGATGCCATCAATGAAGAGATGGGTGGCGGAGCGCTGATCTCTCGCTATAAAGGTTTGGGTGAAATGAACCCCGATCAGCTTTGGGAAACAACCATGGACCCCAAGAGAAGAACGATCATTCGCGTAACAATGCAAGATGCTGCGGAAGCAGACGAAATGTTCTCACTGTTGATGGGTGAACAGGTTGAGCCCAGAAGAGAATTTATTGAAACCAATGCACAATACGTGCAAAATCTTGATATTTAAAGGAGGGTTGAGAAATGGCAAAAGTAGTTCCAAATGAAAAAAAGGAACCCATCAGTTTTGAAGGACAAAAACTGATTGACCTTGATATTTGTAAAGAAGTCAGAAAAGCGTTTCTTGACTACTCTATGTCGGTTATCGTCAGCCGTGCGCTTCCTGATGTGCGCGACGGTCTGAAACCCGTTCACAGAAGAATTTTATATACCATGTATGAAGCAGGTTTGACCCACGACAGACCGTATCGTAAATCCGCTACCACCGTCGGTGACGTGCTTGGTAAATACCATCCCCACGGTGACGCTTCGGTTTATGATGCCATGGTGCGTCTGGCACAGGATTTCTCCTTAAGATATCCTTTGGTTGAAGGTCAGGGTAACTTTGGCTCTATCGACGGTGACCCGCCTGCCGCTTACCGTTATACTGAGGCAAGAATGGCAAGACTCAGCAATCATATGCTGACCGATATTAAGAAAAACACCGTTGACTTTATGTCGTCCTTTGACGATAAGGGTCAAGAGCCTACCGTTTTGCCCTCCCGTTTCCCCAACTTGCTGGTTAACGGTTCTTCGGGTATTGCGGTTGGTATGGCGACTGACATTCCGCCCCACAACCTCTGCGAAGTGGTAGACGGTGCCATCGCTTTGATGGAAAATCCCGAAATGGAAATTGATGAACTGATGCAGTACATCAAAGGTCCCGACTTCCCCACCGGCGCCATCATTATGGGCAGAAGCGGTATTCGCAAAGCCTATCAGACAGGACGCGGCAAAATTTACGTTCGCGCCCGTGCCGAAATTGAAGAAATCAAGGATCGTTTCCGCATCGTTGTTACCGAGATTCCTTATATGATCCGCAAAGCCGCGCTGATTGAAAAGATTGCGGCAGAAGCCAAGAGTGAGCGCATCCCCGGCATCAGTGACATTCGTGACGAATCGGATAAAGACGGTCTTAGATTTGTTGTAGAACTCAAGCGTGAGGCAAATCCGCAGGTCGTTCTCAACCAACTTTATAAGTATACCGATATGCAGGCAACCTGCTCTATCATCAATCTGGCACTGGATCACAACATTCCGCGCGTAATGCCTCTGAAGGATATGCTGTGGGCTTACATTGAGCATCAAAAAGAGGTTATTTGCCGTCGCACCAGATATGATATTGATAAAGCCAAGGCAAGAGCACACATTATTGAAGGTTTGCTCAAAGCAATTGACTATATTGATGAAGTTATCGAAATCATCAAGAAATCCGCAAGCATTGCCGATGCCAAAGCACGACTGATTGAGCGCTTTGACCTGAGCGACATTCAGGCACAGGCCATCGTTGATATGCGCCTGGGACAACTGACAGGACTGGAAAGAGAGAAGCTTGAAAACGAGCACAAGGAACTGCTTTCCAAGATTGCTGACTGGGAGGACATTCTGGCAACGCCTGCCCGTGTTATCGAAATCGTTAAAAACGATATGCTTGAAATCAAAGAGAAGTTTGGTGACGAGCGTCGTACCGAAATCGCACAAGGTGAAATCGGTATTGAAGACGAGGACCTCATTCCCGAGGCACTCAGCGTATTTACCATGTCCGAGGCAGGTTATATCAAGAGAATGCCGACAGCCGAGTATTCCGCACAGCATCGCGGCGGCAGAGGCGTGAAGGGTATGACCACACGCGCAGAGGACATTGTAAAAGATATGTTTGTTGCTTCCTCGCACGATTTATTGTTGTTCTTCACCACGCGCGGCAGAGTTTATAAAATCAAGGGATATGAAGTACCCGAATGTTCCCGTACTGCCAAGGGTAGCAATATTGTTAATATTTTGCCGCTGGAAAGCGACGAAAAGGTAACCAGTATCGTTCACGTACCGGGATTTGACGGGGATCACTACCTTGTTATGTCCACCAAAAACGGTACCATCAAAAAGACCTCCATTAAAGAATATGCCAACATCCGCAAAAGCGGCGTGATTGCTATTATTCTGGACGAGGGCGACGATCTTGCCAACGTTCACCTGACCGATGGCACCAAGACGTTGATGCTTGCCACCCACAACGGTAAAGCCATCCGCTTTGATGAAAACGACGTCAGAGCTATGGGACGCGTTACCCGTGGTGTGCGCGGTATTAAGCTTGAAAACGATGACTACGTTATTTCTATGGAAATCGTTTATGACGATGCCACCTTCCTTACCATCACCGAAAACGGTTACGGTAAGCGCAGCCGTCCCTCTGAGTATAAGATTCAGTCCAGAGGCGGTAAAGGTATTTCCAACTATGCCATTTCCGAGCAGACCGGTCTTGTGGCGGCCGCCAAGTTTGTAAGAGATGAGGATGATATCCTCTTGATGACCAGCGGCGGTGTTATTATGAGAACGGCAGTCGGTGAAATCAACGTTCTGGGCAGAAGCACCAAGGGTGTTATCGTAACCCGTTTGCCCGAAGACGTTAAGGTAATCGGTGTTTCCAGAATCGATACCGAGCAGGAAAAAGCGGCAGAAGCCAATGCCGAAACAACCCGGGGCGCAAGCGCAATGGAGATAAACCCCAACGAGATCCCCTCACTTGAGGAAATCACCGAGCAAGAATAAAATAAGTCCACAAACAAAATAAAATCCGACAGGTTTAACCTGTCGGATTTTTAGTTTATACAAAATTATTTATGCTTTTTTCTTTTTGACCAAAATGACGGTCACAAGTCCGCCGATTACGATTACCGCACCGCCGATGATCCAATATAACCACGGATATTGGGGTTGGACTTCATCGACGCGGACGACGCCGGTATAGTTTATTTCATCCGTCGCCGATAACGGTTCTTCTTCAATAGAAAGCGCATTTTGCCCACCTGTTGATATGGTGGAATCCGTGGCGCTTTGTGCGTCCGGCAAGGCGAAATCGATATTGTCAGTTATTTCGTCAGGGGCCGTGGCGGCATTTTGCTCTGTGGGTGGGCTGACGGGAGATGCTGAGTTGTTTGCGCTTTCTTTTTCAGGTCGGGTATCAATTTTACTCAGTTGTTTTTCGTAATCACCGAATACGTCTATAAGGCGCTCTGTCGTAAACACCGGATCATCTGTAAAATCAAACTTTTTTTCATAATAGGCATTTTTATCTCCGATAATTTCGCTCGGTGTCATGGTGGGGATATAGACTAATCGATATTCATCACCTGCCTTGCAAATAATGAATGTCGCATCGTGGAGTAAAATATATTGTTTTGGCTGATAACCAACAAATTTATTTTTTTCAAAATAGTTTTCTAATTTTTCGGGCGAATATATCATTAGATTGATATCCGGCTCTTGAATTCTCAAACTTTCATATGAAGAAAAATAAACGTCGTTCATTTTGTTATACCAACAAGATAAATAATGAGTGGTTTCAATTCCTTCATAATAAAATGGCACAAAATATGCTTTTTGGTAATACTCAAGATTGTTTTTTACAAATTGCGGATCGCAGTCGCTTTTAATATAATCTATTACTTGCTGCGTATCCAGTGCTAATAATTGGCAAACTGTGTGCTCTAAATCAAAGGTAAGCTTTGTCGGATCAAACTGCTCTTCTGTAACATACCGTTGAGCAATCAGTTGGTCTTTTGCGCGGTTATTATGCCGCTTTAATTCCAATTTGTTGTTTTCGTTCCACAACTCATCAAACAGCGGATTGGCACCCCAATTATAATAAAAGTCATCGGTCTGTGCAAAAGTTGTAAGCGTTAGTGCACAGCTTAATATCATCAAAAAACAAATCAAACTAATAATTTTACGCATGTTTATCACCTCTCACAATTTTGTCAAAACATCAGCCTGTAAAAATAATATATTGCTTCCTTTCACTTCTTTTACAATCGAAACTCTAAAAATCCTTATCAAATTTTAAAAAATAAATCCCACAGGTTTAAACCCGTGGGATTTTTTATAAAAAGTTATTTAATTTTTGCCGTGAGTTTAAAAACGTCTTTGCTTTTGCCGATGACCATAATGTGATCCTCTTTATTAAAGCAATAATCGGCGGCAGGCATGGGGTTGAGCAGAGTGCCGTTTTTAATGCCGATAATGTTGACGCCGTATTTGCGGCGAATGTCCAGTTCTATCAGGGTTTTGCCGACCCATTCGGGCAAAACGGGAATTTCGTAGATGGAATATTCCTGTGTCAGCTCCACGTAGTCGAAAATGTTGGAGGCAGAATAGCGGATGGCAAGGCTTTCGGCAATGTCCTTTTCGGGATAGATAATCTCATCAGCACCGATGGTGCGCAGCAGTTCGGCTTGAATGTCCTGCTTTGCTTTGGAGATGATGTGACTTGCGCCCAATTTTTTAAGAAGTGAGGTAATGACAAGTGATGCCTGAAAGTCCTCCCCGATGCAGACAAAAGCATAGTCAAACTGACCGACGTCCAACGCGGCAAGGACGTTTTCGTTGGTGCAATCCCCGACGAGCGCATCGGAAAAAGAGTGGCTGAGCGATTCGATTTGCTCTCTGTTTTTATCAATGACTAAAACGTCGTTTCCAAGACGGGAGAATTGAGTGGCAAGATGTCTGCCCATTCTGCCCATACCGATAATTAAAATGGATTTCATAAAATTCACCTATCCTATCAAAATATTTTCTTCGGGACGTTGCAGTGGCGGCTCGGTGCGGTTTTCTGTGAACGCCATCGCAAGCGAAAGTCCTCCGATTCTGCCGAAAAACATTAAAAGCGTGATTATGGTGCGGCCGACGATACTTAAAGTTGTCGTAATTCCCATAGTGATGCCGACGGTGCCGACCGCCGAGCAAACCTCAAAGAAAATGGCGCGCAGTGAGGCGGTTTCGGTAAAGGAAAGCAGTATCGCGGCACCGAGGGTTACACAAATATAAATCATCAGCACCGAAAACGCCTGACGGATGTTGAGTGCCGAAAGGGTGCGTTTGCCGACCACCACTTGCCTGCGGTTGCGAATGACCGACAGTGCGGTCAGAAATACCACCGCGACGGTAACGGTCTTAACACCGCCTGCCGTTGAAGCAGGTGAGCCGCCGATGAGCATCAGTATCATTGAAAGGATACTGCCACCACTGCTAAGGGCGCTTTGGTCAAGGGTGTTAAACCCTGCGGTACGAAGTGTGATGCTTTGAAATGCGGCATTGAGCAGCCGTTCTCCAAAACTCATATTCGCCATAGCCGCGCTTTCGGAAAAATAAAAGAAAACGGTGCCGAAAACAACAAGTGTTGCCGTGGCAATCAGTACGATTCTGGAGTGAAGAGAGTATTTTGAAAAACGAAAGCGATGCTGTTTTATATCACTCCATACAATAAAACCAAGACCACCGATGACAATGAGTGCCATAATTGTGAGAAGTACATAGGGGTCGTTTTGATAGGGGGAAAGTGAGGAAAACGGCGCGTGTTTTCCCATCAGGTCAAACCCTGCGTTGCAAAACGCGGAAACCGAATGGAAAATGCCGTTATAAATTCCTTGCCACCAGCCAAACTCACCGACAAAGCGGATGCTCAGAAGTATGGCGCCGATGCCCTCAAAGAGAAGGGTGCCCAACAAAATACGGCGGATGAGTCTGCCCACTCCCTCGAGCTGCATACTGCCCGAGGACTGCATCAAAAGCAGTCGGTCACGAAGGGAGATTTTCTTTTTAAGAAACATTGCAAACATCGAGATAAAGGTCATAAACCCAAGACCACCGATTTGAATCAGTGACAAAATGACCAGTTGCCCAAACATTGTCCAGTGAGAAAAGGTATCGTAGGCAATCAGACCTGTTACACAGGTGGCACTGGTAGCGGTCAAAAGGCAGTTTATGGGATTGCCCCAAGCCCCGTCACGCGCGGCAATGGGCAGACATAAAAGCAATGTGCCGCTCAGAATGATGATGCCAAATCCAAGCATCAGCACTCTCGGATAGGAAAAACTTTTTCTTTTTCGTGAAACCATTGATAAGTCCTTTCGGGATTATCTGCATCTGCGGCTTCTGCGGTCGTCCAGCTTCTGAAGCAATAACTCGAGCGCAATAAAAGCACCAAAACAGGTCAGAAATCCAAAAACTGCAAAAATGCTCATATTTTATTCCTCCTTTTCGTTGTGATAACAGTTTATCAAACGAAGTGGGTAATAAAACGGACACTTTGCATTTTATTTTCCATTATGGTATAATATTTTAACAAATTGTTCAAGAGAATTTTCCGAAATTTTCATATACAAATGTTATAGTATACAAAAAGGAGAAAATTATGGCGCTTGTTTGGAAACAAAGAATTCATTCCGCCTACACCGGTGCGACACTCGGACTGTCACCGGTGGGGGTGATGTATATCGTGCAGGACTCGGTGACGGGTCTGCACGCCAAAGAGAAATGCGGTAATATGGAACTCAGAGAAAAGGGTTATTTCTGGGTGGTTACCAAAAGCAAAGCCGAGATTACGCGTTATCCCCATTGGTTTGAGGAGGTAACGGTAAAGGTTACGTCGTTGGATGCAGGAAAGGTGCGCACCATTTTTAAAATAGAAGTGTTTGACGAAAACGGCACTCTTTGCGTTTCCGCGTTGCAGGAGCTTTGTGTGCTTGACTTTGAGCGCCACCGTGTGCAGAAGCTTTGTGAGGTTGGCTTTGTCAGCGATGAGGTTGCTGAGAATGCCGCGCCTTTTACGCGCTTTGGCCTTGTGGCACCGCCCGTCTTTACCCAAAAGGTGTTGCCGCATATGATCGATATGTCGGGTCATATGAACAACGTAGAATACGTGAAAATCGCGATGGACTGCTTTGACAATGCGGCAACGACCAAACGGGAGCCGACCATGATGGAAACCCATCATTTGCGCGAGTGCAAAGAGGGCGATTTGTTAACGGTCGGCTGTGAGGATGGTCAAAATGAGTCGCTTGTGCGCATTTATCGTGAAAATCAACTTGTTTTTGAAATGAAACTAAACTGGAGAGAAAAGAAATGAACCAAGAAGAGCAATTTTTGCAGACACTTGCGCGGCACGACGTGCAGCGTTGGGTGAAAGAGCATTTTGCAGAATTTAAAGAGCTGATGGCTTACTATCGTTGCGCGATGATGGAGATGGAAACCAAATTCAACGTGCTCAATGAGGAGCTTTCCCTTGCATATGATCGCAATCCCATTGAAACCATCAAAGTGCGCCTGAAAAGCGACAGTAGCATCAGTGAAAAGATGCATCGAAGGGGTCTTGCCCCCACCATTGAAAATATTGAGCAAAATATCTTTGATATTGCAGGTGTGCGCGTTATTTGTTCTTTTCCCGAAGACATCTATATGCTTGCCGACAGTCTTTTGCGGCAGGACGACGTGCGCCTCATTGAGAAAAAGGATTATATTGCAAATCCAAAACCAAACGGCTATCGGTCGCTTCACTTAATCGTCGAGCTTCCCATCTTTTTGCACGATGAAAAACGAATGATGAAGGTTGAGGTGCAACTGCGGACCATCGCCATGGATTGTTGGGCGTCACTGGAGCATAAGATTCGTTATAAAAAGGATATTCCCGACCTTGAGGCAATTCATAAAGAACTCAAGGCTTGCGCTGACATCAGCGCACAACTTGATGCGCGAATGGACGCTGTCAGAAATAAAGTTTTTGCAGAGAAGCAAGCAGCGCTTTAAACTCACTTACGGCGCTTGACGGCTCCAACAGTTCAACCCCGTCCTCCAGTGAGCAAAGCCATCCGAAAAACTGCGGACTGACGGTAACTTCGGCAATCAGCAGAAAATGCTCCTTGTCGTCGGGACGGAAAAAGGCGTCTTTGCCGAAACGATCAATGGCAACACCGAGCAATTTTTTGTCAAATCGTAGGGTAACTTTGGTGCGGTTGCCGCCAAACATACCAAAGTGGCTGTTGGCATAGGCGCCACTGTCAAACTTCTCCAAAAGATTTTGACCTTCGCGCGCTTTATCTACCAGCGTCAGACCTTCCATTTTGTCCACTCGGTAGTGGCGCAAGGCATCTGCCGCGGCATCAAAGGCGATGAGGTAATATTTTTCATCATCCCAGGTAACCGTAAAGGGACTGACGGTGTAGGTTTCCCCGTCGCGTCGGTAGGCGCGCGTGAGTTTGCCGTTTTCCAGTTGCCAGTTAAAATAGCGGAAGGAAAGTTGCTTTCCCTCGGCAATGGCGCGGTAAATGGCATCAATATTGTAAAAAACGCTCTCGTTTGCCGTTTTATTGCGACCGGCAAGGCGGACGTTGTTTTTAATTTCACTTGCTTCATAGTCAGAGCAAAGGGCAGAAAGCTTTTCAATGAGCGTTCTGCTCTTTTTTTCAGTGATGAAGTGGGAACTTTGAATGGCATCGACCAGCAGATGAAGTTCGGGCAGTTCAAATTTGCGAGAGGCAAGGAAATAACTGCCCCGTCCGCTTTTGGCAATGTCTGCTCCAAACTGCCCAAGTTGCTCAATATCGTCATAAAAGGTCTTGCGCTCGACCGTGATGTCATACTTTGATTGCAAAAGGCCGCAAAGTTCCTCGCGTGAGAGCGGATGCTGCTCGTCGGTGCGGTTGTAAAAAAGCTCATAAAGATATAAAAGCCTCAGTTTTTGATTGCCGCTGCGCGCCATACCGTATCCCCTTTCTTATCACCTTATATTATTATTTTAATGTATTTTATTATAAATAGCAAGTCCTCTGCCGAAACTTTGGCAGAGGACTTTCACGTTTGGTTTTTTAGTTATGACAACAAGCGTCGCAGGTGCCGGGCACTTCAAAGTCGAGCTCTCTGCCGATTTTCTTGTAGTAATCGGCAAGGGCGGCTTTGATGGCTTCTTCTGCCAAAACCGAGCAATGCACCTTGACGGCAGGCAGTCCGTCAAGCGCTTCCATAACGGCTTTGTTGGTCAGCCCCAAGGCTTCTTTGATGGTTTTGCCGATGACAAGTTCGGTTGCCATTGAGCTTGTTGCGATCGCGGCACCGCAACCGTAGGTCTTAAACTTGCAATCGACAATTACGTCGTTTTCAATCTTGAGATACATCTTCATAATGTCGCCGCACTTTTGGTTGCCGACTTCACCGATGCCGTCCGCATTGGGAATCTCACCAACGTTGCGCGGGTTTTGAAAATGGTCTTTTACTTTATCGCTGTACATAGTGTTCTCCTTATTGGTAAAAATTATCAATAATCTTGGGCAACGCCGCTTTTAAGGGCATCTTCCCAGACGGGTGACATATCTCTCAGCCGTTTAACAATGGGCGGCAGAGTTTCAAGGATATAGTCGATATCTTGGTCGGTATTGTCCTCACCTAAGGTGATGCGCAGACTGCCGTGCGCCACTTCGTGCGTAAGACCTATGGCAAGTAAAACGTGGGAGGGGTCAAGGGAGCCTGTGGTACAGGCAGAGCCCGAAGAAGCCATAATGCCGTTCATATCCAGCATCAACAGCAGTGCCTCTCCCTCAATAAACTCGATGGACACATTGACGTTACCGGGCATTCTCTTTTCCTTGTCACCATTGAGGCGGCAGTAAGGAATGGTGTGGAGGATACCGTCGATTAATTTATTACGCATACGCGTGAGACGCTCGTTTGTATCCTTCATTTCCTCGGTCGCCAGTTTCAGCGCCTTAGCCATACCGACGATAAAGGCGGTGTTTTCCGTGCCGGCGCGCTTGCCGCGCTCCTGTCCCCCACCTGTGATCATCGGGGGGAGATACAGTCCACCACGGACATACAAAAAGCCAATGCCCTTGGGGGCGCCAAACTTGTGCCCACTGGCAGAAAGCATATCAACGCCAAGGTCTTTTACGTCAATGGGTAAATGACCTACCGTTTGTACCGCATCGGTGTGGAAAAGAACACCGTGCTTTTTGGCAACGGCGGCAAGTTCTTTGATGGGCTCGATGGTGCCGATCTCATTGTTTGCCATCATAATGGAGATGATACGGGTTTCGGGGGTGATGGCTGCCTCCAATTGTTCGGGGGTAACCAGACCGTTTTCGTCTGCCGCGAGATAGGTGGCGGTGCATCCCTCCTTCTCCAGTGCCTTAACGGTGTGAAGAATAGCGTGATGCTCAATATTGGTGGTAATAATATGACCTTTGCCGAGCTTTTTAATGATACCGCGCAGTGCCATATTGTTGCTCTCCGAGCCGCAGGAGGTGAAAACTATCTCTTGCGCGGCGGCGCCAATGGCGGCGGCAATATCTGCTCTGGCATCGTTGACCGCCTGTTCGGTGATATCGGAAATAGAGTACATACTGGATACGTTACCGTAGTATTCACTCAAAAACGGCAACATTGCCTCCAATACTTCAGGGCGCACCTTGGTGGTGGCGGCATGGTCTACATAGATAAAATCGTTCATTACTGTTTCGCCTTCTTATTTTGTAATTACTTTTTCTCGTGCCTGTACAGCCAGTGTATCGCACCTCTCGTTCATCGGGTGCCCTGCGTGGCCTTTGATCCAGACAAACGTAACGTCGTGCATCTTAAGAAGCGGCAACAAGCGCTCCCACAGATCGACGTTGAGTGCCGGTTTTTTGTCCGCCTTTTTCCAGCCGCGCGCTTGCCAACCAAAAACCCAGCGCTGATTTACCGCATCGCACAGGTATTTGGAATCGCTGTACAGCGTGACTTTGCAAGGCTCTTTGAGCGCTTCCAGTCCCACAATGGCGCCAAGCAGTTCCATACGGTTGTTGGTAGTGTCAGCAAAGCCCTCACTGAGTTCTTTGGTGACCGAGCCAAATTCTAAAATCGTGCCGTATCCGCCGGGACCGGGGTTGCCGCTACAGGCACCGTCTGAGTAAATGTTAACTTCTTTCATTACTTCAGCTCAATCTTGGCAATGCCGCCCATGTAGGGACGAAGTGCCTCGGGAATGTCCACACTGCCGTCTTCATTCTGGAAGTTTTCCAAGATAGCGGCGGTGGTACGGCCAACGGCTACGCCTGAGCCGTTGAGGGTGTGCACAAACTGAGCCTTGCTCTTGAGATCGTCTTTAAACTTGATGTTGGCGCGACGCGCTTGGAAGTCAAGGAAGTTGGAGCAAGAGGAAATCTCTACGTAACGATTGTAGGAGGGCATCCAAACTTCAATGTCGTAGGTCATAGCACTGGAGAAACCAAGGTCACCCGAGCACAGACGGACAACGCGGTACGGCAGACCCAAATCCTTGAGCACCTGCTCTGCAGAAGCGGTCAGGCTTTCCAGTTCTTCCCAGCTCTGTTCGGGACGGGTGAATTTAACCAGTTCTACTTTGTTGAACTGATGCTGACGAATCAGACCTCTTGTATCTCTGCCGGCACTGCCTGCCTCGGCTCTAAAACAAGCGGAATAGGCGCAAAAGCTTTGGGGCAGAGTGGCTCCGTCGAGAATGTCACCGCGATACATATTGGTAACGGGTACCTCAGCGGTGGGAATCAAAAACAAATCGGTCGTGGTTTTAAAGGCATCTTCCTCAAACTTGGGAAGCTGACCTGTGCCGGTCATAGAAGCGCGGTTGACGAGATAGGGCGGCAACACTTCCTCGTATCCTCTGGAGGAATGACTGTCGAGGAAAAAGCTGATGATGGCGCGCTCGAGTTTGGCGCCAAGACCTCTGTAGAAGTGGAATCTTGCGCCACTGACCTTACCTGCGGTCTCGGGATCAAGAATACCAAGGTCTTTGCCGATGTCCCAGTGAGCCTTGGGCTCAAAGCCGAAATCACGGGGCGCACCAAAGCGGCGCATCTCTACGTTGTCGGCATCGTCTTTACCAACGGGTACGGCTTCATAAGGAATGTTCGGAATTTCATAAAGTAAGGTTTGAATGTTTGCCTCAATTTCGCTTTGAGCGGCATTGTCTTCCTTGATTTTGTCACTCAGTGCCTTCATTTCGGCAAAAATGGGGGCTACGTCTTTGCCCTCTTTTTTCAGTTGCGGAATTTGCTTGGAAACAGCGTTTTGCTTGGCTTTGTTTTGCTCACTGTCAAAAATCAGTGCTTTGCGCTCATCGTCAAGCGCACACAGTTTGTCAATCACTTCGTCAAGTTGCATATTGCGGTTATGCATTGCGGTTTTAACGAGTTCTTTGTTTTCCTTAATAAATTTGATGTCCAGCATTTTATTTTAACCTTTCCTCGTAATACGAATAATCTTCTAAACATTCTTTTGAAAGCAAATCTTTATGAATGCTTTCAAAGAGTTCTTTGGCTTCCGCGCGACTGCCTTTTTGATACAGTCGACCGACTTTGATCAGTTTGCTTTGCTCTAAAATGATCTGCTCGGCACTGTTGATGATCTCTTCGTCGGAAGCGGCAGCGGCCTTCAGCGTTTCATTTTCGCTTTTGAGTGATTTGTTTTCGTTTTTGAGTTTGTTATTTTCTTCGCGGATGGCGCTCAGGTGAGACTTGCTCTTTTCTTCGGAAGCCTGCGCATCGGAAACCTGCGTTTCCAGTTCCACCCTTTTTTCGTGGATTACGTAACTGCCGGCAAGGGCGGCAAGCATCAACAAACAAAAGATACTGCCGTAGATCCACAGAAATTTAACGTCTTTTTTAAACTCGGACACCTTGTCCAAATTGTCCTGCATCTTTTGGCGGGCACGGGATTCAGGTGTTTCGGGAACTTTGCGTTGTTCGGGGGTGTTTTGACTTTCAGCCATTGTTTACACCGCCTTTCAGTATATCAATAATTTTTTCAAGTTCCGCCACACTGTGATAGCGGATCTCCACTTTTCCTTTGTTTTTGGGTGTGTGGCAGATGGAAACCTTGTTGCCAACCCCTGCGGAAGCGGCGCTTTCCATTTCTTCAAGCGCAAGTTTTACCTCGCGGTCAAAGGTGACGGGCGGCTTTTTCGGGGAAAGAATTTTCTTTACCATCGCTTCGGTTTGCCGCACGGTCAGTTCCTCGGAAATGACTTTGTTTGCAAGTGCGAGCATATCCTCTTTTTCCAGTGCCATCAAGGCTTTGGCGTGTCCCGTAGAGAGTTCACCCGATGCGACAAAATCGATGATTTGTTCGGGCAGGGACAACAGGCGCATTGCATTGGCAACGGCAGGTCTGCTTTTGCCGACCGACGAGGCGATCTGCTCTTGGGTCATATGATACAGTTCTGCAAGGGTTTTGTAGCCTTTGGCTTCTTCAATGGGGTTGAGGTCTTCCCTTTGCAGATTTTCAATCAAGGCAATTTCCATATTCTGTTGTTCGGTTACCGTTCGGATCACGACGGGAACGCTCTCAAGCCCTGCTTTGCGAGAGGCTCTCCAACGGCGCTCACCTGCGATGATACGATATCTGTCTTTCCCAATCGGCTCAACGAGAAGCGGTTGAATCAGTCCGTGCTTTTCAATGGAATCCGCCAAGGTTTGCAGTGCTTCTTCATCAAACACTTTACGGGGTTGGTTGCGGTTGGGCTCGATTTGAGAGATGCGAAGTGTTTGTATCCCCTCGTCTTTTTGGGGTGTTTCGGGGGTGAAATCATTGTCTTCAAAAATCGCGTCAAGCCCCAGTCCCATAGGCTTTTTCATTTAAAGCACCTCCTTTTGCATATCAAGAAATTCACGTGCAAGTTCGCGATATGCCAGAGCGCCCTTGGAATAGCGGTCATACAGTTGGACCGGTACACCGTGGCTTGGTGCCTCGCTTAAACGAACGTTACGCGCGATAACGTTTTTATATACTTTTTCTCCGAAATATTTTTTAACTTCTTCTTTGACCTGCAGAGTCAGATTGAGTCTGCCGTCATACATTGTCAGCAATACGCCCTCTAAATGCAGTCCGGGGTTGGAGCCTTGTTTTACCTTTTTAATAATGGAAATCAGCTGGCTCAGACCTTCCAGCGCAAAGTATTCGCACTGAATCGGTACCAATGCGGAATTGGCGGCATTGAGCGCGTTGAGCGTTAACAGTCCGATACTGGGCGGACAGTCGATGAAAATATAGTCGTATAAGTGGCGCACCTCATCGAGTGCGTTTTTGAGTCTTGTGCCGCGGTGTTCCATATCCACCAGTTCAATCTCAGCTCCTGCAAGACCTTTGGTGGCAGGCAGAATGGAAACGTTGGTGGCTTTGGTTTCTAAAATGCAGTCGCGCACGTCAGCGTTGCCCATCAGTACGTCGTATACTGATTTTTCAAGGGTTTTGCGCGAAATGCCGTAACCGCTGGTGGCATTGGCTTGGGCATCAAAGTCAACGAGCAGTACCCGTTTGCCCATTTCCCCCACCGAACACGCCAAATTAACGGCGGTGGTGGTTTTGCCGACGCCGCCCTTTTGGTTGGTGATAGCAATTATTTTTCCCATATTTTTATATCCTATTAATTTATTATATATTTATTGTACACATAAGTATAGCATAGTGATTTGCATTTTTAAAGACTTTTTTGCGAAATTTTATATTTTTTTAAAATGTTCCACGTAGAACAATTTTTTGAGTATTCTTCTTTTGTTCCACGTGGAACATAGAAAAAGCCGATTGCAGAAAAGCAATCGGCTGAATCTTTGAGGTCCCTGCAAATCCCACACGGGGACTTGCAGGGCAAATTAGGGGAAGAGAATGGGGTGCAGTGACAAATTCGGGGATAATTTGCACTACCCTATATTTTTGGAATACGGATGATGTATTCGATATAGGTGTCGTTTTCGCTCGTGTGGGTGGTGGCTTTGATACCTGCCTTGCGAATCAGACCGACCGCGTGGTCAAGCGTGTTGCGGCAGATGCGGCGGTCGCGCACCAAAGGCGTGGGTTTGTTTTTGGGGGTTTTGGGTTGGCAGAGGTCTGCCACGTACCGTTCGGTTTGGGCTACGTTGTAACCGCGCTTGGTGATAACCTGCGCGGCGGCAAGTTGCGCTTCGGGGGTTTCAAGTTGCAAAAGCGCTCTGGCGTGGCGTTCGGTACAGCCTGCAGTGGCAAGCAGACGCTGAATTTCGGGACTCAGTCGCAACAGGCGCAGTTTGTTTGCAACCGTTGACTGTGTTTTGCCGACGCGACGCGCAAGTTGCTCTTGCGTGTAGCCAAACTTTTCGAGAAGTAATTTATATCCGTGCGCTTCCTCCCAAAAGGAAAGGTTTTGCCGTTGCAGATTTTCAATCATAGTGGCAAGGGCGCAGTCTTCGTCGGATCGTTCATAGACGATGCAGGGCACTTCTTTCATACCAAGCATTGCCGCCGCGCGCAGTCGTCGCTCACCTGCCACCAAAACGTAACCGTAACCCGACGGCGTTACTACCAAAGGTTGTAAGATGCCGCAGGTAAGGATGCTTTGCGCGAGTGCGCTGAGCTCATCGGGTGCAAAATGGCGACGGGGTTGATGCGGTGAGGAAAAAATGTCGGAAACGGCAATCTGCCGAACAGACGGAGTTTTGCTTTGCGATGCAAAATACTGCAAGATTTCGTCGGGCAGAGAGTGAGTTTGTGTCATACTTTGGCGCCCCTTTCTTGCTTTCAGTGTAAAGCAGAAAATGCATTTTTGCAACCAAAACCGCGCGACAAAATGCGACACAAAAACACCGAAAACCATTGGGCGCCAACGGTTTTCGGTGTTTTATGATCGCTGAAAAGAATTAAAGTGGTTTACAAGAAACGACTTATTTTTTTATCTTTTTTAAAATGAGGGGATACACGGCACTGACCCACAGGGCAATCAGCGCGTAGTTTACGCATTTGAGTGCGAAAATGTCGTAAATGCCGAAAGCTTTGGGCCAGAATTTCAGTGCCGCCAACACGGCAACACCGACGGCAAATTTGAGCACCTTGGAAAGACGACTGCCCGTTACTTCATAATGAATGTAGCGGCGCTCGATAAAGATGCCCACCAAAACGGCAAGACCAAAAGCACCCATTTTGACGACGTCTTCGTCAAACCCCGTAAACAGAGAACAAAGTGCCAAAAGCATCGGAACGGAAAAAACAAAGACGTACCAGTCGCTTTTGGGCAACAGTCGGTCAAAAATCAAGCCTGCAAGGTAGATCCAGGCGGCGCTGATGATGATTGCCGCAAGAACGTCAAACGAGGTGTGGCACCCTAAAAAGATGCGAGAGAGCGCAATCAGCACCACCAACGTCCAAAGCAGTACCTTTACCCACCATTTTTTTGCCACCGAAGCAAAATAACCGTAGATGTTGGCACCTGCGGTGGTGTGTCCGCTGGGGAAGGAATAGCCTGTGGCGGTCGTGTCGCGCAGTACCTGCTCTTTGGTGATGATGCCAAGGTCCCACGGGCGCGGCACTTTGAGGAAATTTTTCAGTCCCAACGTCCAAAATACACCGCCAACGGCAGAAAGTGCCATTCGCTGACCCTTTTCGGCACTGACACACCAGTAAAGAAAGGCACCCACTAAAATAATAATGGTATCTTCTGCCAAAATGGTGATAAATTCTGCCAATGCCGCTAAAAACGCGTGTTGTTGCAATGCTACAAGATAGGTAAGCAGTGTCCAGTCCATAAACTCACTCCTTAATTTAAAGCTTCTTCGCCAAGCGGCAGTGTGATGGTAACGGTGGTGCCCTGCCCTATGGCGCTTTCAATGTCCAGCGTACCGCTGTGACGTTTGATAATTTCGTCCGCAACGCCAAGTCCGATGCCGCTGCCGCGCTTTTGGGAGTGTCCTTTATAAAACATTTGTTTAACAAAGGGCAAATCCTCAGCACTGATGCCTTCACCGTGGTCGGTGATGGTGATGCAGACGTTGTTTTCATCCTGTGTGACGGCGGTTTGAATCTTGCCGTCGTCCTCTGAGTGCTTGATGGCGTTGTCAATAATGTTGAAAAATACTTGTTTAAGGCGGTTTTTGTCCCCTAAGATCTCAACACTGTCAGGTCCCGGCTCATATTCGATGGTAACGTTTTCAAGACGGGCGCGTTCCATCATCATAAACACCGTGTCCTCAAACTCGGCAACAATGTCGGTCGGGGCAACCATCAGCTTGAATCTGCCGTTCTGAATACGCGAGGAGTCAAGCAGTTCTTCCACCAGTTTGCTCAGTCGTTCGGTTTCTTTATAAATAACCTCGACACCGCGACGGGTGGTCGGGTCAATGTCGTCACTTTGTGTGGCGATCATGGTTTCACTCCAACCGCGAATGGCGGTTAAGGGAGTGCGCAGTTCGTGGGAAACGGAGCTGATAAAGTCGTTTTTAACCTTTTCACTCTCCCCGAGTTCCTCTGCCATGGTGTTGATGGTGGCGCACAGATTGTCCAGCTCGTCTTCGTTGTTGGCAATCTCGATACGTTGGGTCATATTGCCTTTGGCGATGGCGTTGGCAGTGTCGGTAATCAGTGCAACCGGCACAACGATGGATTTGATAAAATACACACCGCTCATACCCGTCAGCAAAATAATGCCAAAACCAAGCAGGGCAATGAAAAAGTAAAGACCCATGAGCATATCGTCGGTAAGCTCCAGTGTGGTCAGCAGTCTGACGGCGCCTTGGGTGTTACCGTATTCATCCTTTAGCGGCAAGGAATAGGACATAACCTTTTCCTGCGTGGGCGGCAGTTTGCCGACCCAATGCCCTGATGAGCCCTCCTTTGCGCTGACAAGGTCGGGCGTGGCATAGACTTCCGCCAGCGGAAAACCCGATGAGGAGACCGCTACTTTGCCCTTGGTGTCAAAAATCTGAATTTCCATCAGGTTTTTGTCCTCAAAATCCTCTACGATTTCGTGCGCCGCCGCCTCAAAGGAGTCGGTGGTGTTGAAATTGGAATAGTAGTGTTCCACGTTTTGCGCGTCCGCGCGCAGACGGGCGGAAAGCATATTATAATAAGAACTTTGCGCGAACATACAAAAGAGAATGACCACGACAACGGTGGCAAGAAAAACGGTACCGAACACGTTTTTCAGCCATCGGCGCGTGATGCCCGAGGAGAGCATTCTTTTAATGTACGCTAAGGCTTTGCGTGGCTTGATTGCATCCACGGAAATCGACTTTTTCATAGATTATTTTCCCCAGCGGTAGCCGTAACCCCAAACGGTTTGCAAAAAGGCAGGGTTGCTGGGTTCGTCCTCCAGTTTCATTCGCAGTCTGCGGATGTTGACATCCACGATTTTATGGCGGTCACCGGTAAACGAGTCCCCCCATACCGCCGCCGAAATGTCCTCTCGGGTACGGGCAACACCGGGGGCGGAGAGAAAATACTTCAAAATCAGGTATTCCACCTGCGTGATTTCGACTTTTTCACCGTTTTTGGTGAGAATACGGCTGGTGGTGCTGAGAGAGAAGGGCCCAAAGGTCAGTTCCGTATCGGTTTTGGTCTGCCCTTTCATCAGTTGCACTCTGCGGTAAAGCGAGTCAACGCGCACAATGAGTTCAAGGGGTGAAAAAGGCTTGGCAAGATAGTCGTCGGCTCCGCTCATCAGTCCCTCTACTTTGTCAGTCTCCTGCGCTTTGGCGGTCAGCATAATGATGCCGATTTTCTGATTGGAGGCGCGCAAGGTTTTGCACACTTCAATGCCGCTGATGCCCGGCAACATTACGTCGAGCACCGCAATATCAATGTCGGGATTCTGGTCGTATTTTTCAAGCGCCTCTTCCCCTGTTGCTGCCTCAATAATGTCATATCCTGCGCGTTTTAAATTCAAAACGACAAAGGCGCGAATTGCCTCCTCGTCCTCTAAAACCAATAATTTTTTCATAAAAGCGGTTTCTCCTTAATATGTTTGCAGTGCCGCCGCCCAATCCTTTTTGGAAAAGGGACGAAGCGAAGCAAATTCATCGTTTTTGTAGGCAATCACCTTGTCTGCACTCTCACTGAGCAGTATCCAACCTTCCGCCGGGTGAATTTCGGAAAATTCGGTGGGGGTGAACAAGCGTAAAGAATACAGCGCCTGACCCGAGGGGGTGACAAAGTGATAGAGTCGCTGAATGGTACTGTCCTGACGGACAAAGACGTGATCGATCCAATGCTCCGGATAGATAAAATAAAAACTGTCTGTCGGCGCGGTGAAGGTGGTCAGCGGCTCGAGCAGTTCTTTGCCGTTGAACTTAGACCAGTAGGTATAGTATCCTGTGCCCTCCCCTTGCTCCATGGCGGCACATTGGGGAACTTCGGGAATATCGTCCGAATCGATGTCAACACAACGAATGTTAAGCGCACGGTGGACACCTCCACCGTCGGTAAACAATTTGTTTTCAAGATATTCATTCTCGGAAATGACCAGTATTTCGGTGTGATAACTTTGGTCTTCCAGTTGCGCATCAAGGTATACCGCAGGTTGCCCCAGGGTCGTTTTGGCGGCGGTAACGGCAGTAAATGCCATAATGCGCGGATCGATGGGTACCGAGGAAAGCGAGGCAAACTTGTGCCCTTTATAACCGAGCAGTGAAGCCGCGTGACCGCTTAAATCAAGTGCAATGATGCGCGGCGTTGGCTTTTGGATCAACTGATACTGAGAACAACGGTTGTTATATAAAGAAATGAGGTTGTTTTCACCCAGGCGCAGTACCTGCAAGGTGCGCTCACTGCCTGCAAGATAACTCCAACCGACGATTAGTTCTGCCACCCCATCGTCGTTCATATCGGCAATCTCAAGGCGCTCCACCGCGGTGGCATCGCTTGCAAATTTGCCGTGTTGTTGCCAGGTATCGTCTGTTTTTTGCAACAAAATTACGTCAATTTGTTTGCTTTGACTGTTGACACAAAAACAAATGGCTTCGTTTTGACCGTCATTGTTTAAATCGGCAAGGTTGATGCTGCTGCGATGCTCTCCGCCCGAGGGGGCAACGAGGGTTTGGGTGCCGCCAAGCAGTTTGTTGATGGCGCTTTGCACCTGTTGGCGCGACTGACTCAGCTGCGGTGGTCGCATCAACTCGTCGGTGCTGACCTCGGTTAACGAACAACCGCTTGCCGACAGGCACAAAAGACCCACAAGCAGTAAAGATATCCACTTTTTACAGGCAAATTTTTTCATGTTGACCTCAAAACATAGTATTTCAACTTAAATTATATACCAACAAAATAATAAAAGCAACAAATTTACTATTCAAAAAACAAAACAAGTGTGGTAAAATAAAAATAACTAAAAAACTAAGGGTGGAAATATGAGGTTTATACATACGGCGGATTTGCATCTGGATGCACCGCTCGGGGCGCTTTCTCAGCGCGCAATGGTGCGCCGCGAAGCACTTGGGGCACTTAAGGAAATCATCGAGTATGCAATCAACAATCAAATAAAATATATCGTTATTGCGGGTGATTTGTTTGACTCCCCCACTCCGTCTGCCGCCACGCTTGGCGCGGTGGAGCAGATGATGGGTAGCGCTCCGCTTTCGTTTATCATTGCCCCCGGCAATCACGACCGATTGGTCGCAGGGCGTTACTGCGGTATGGAGTGGCCCCAAAACGTGCATATTTTCGGCGCGCAGACCGAGGTGTTTGAAACCAAAGAGGGCGCGTTTATCGGCGTGGGTATGTACGAGGGAATGAATGCGCATCCGCTTGGGCTGATAGATTTGCCTAAGGGCAAACGCGTGGCAGTGGTGCACGGCTCACTCGACGATACGAGCGCTCTGCACCGCATTGACGGGCAGACTCTGTCCGCCCTCAAGGTTGACTATGCGGCACTGGGACATATTCATAAGGGATGCGACCCCGTGCGCGCGTGCGATACCTGGGTCGGCACGCCCGGCTCCCCTGCGCCCCATGGGTTTGACGAACTTGGGGTGCGCAGTTTTCTTGCGGTGGAAATCGATGAGGGCGGTGTGCACTGGCAACGCATCAATACGACAGGCGTACGGTTTTGGGAAGAATGCATTGAAATTGGTGAGGGGGATTCTCACAGTGACATTTTGGGCCGAGTGATGCTTTCTGCCGCGCGGTATGGCGACAAAGACATCTTCCGTTTTCGTCTGCAAGGGCAGACGGTTTGCTCCTTGCCCATGGCACTGGAGGAATATCCTGCGCTTGTGGAGATTATAGACGAAACCACCCTGCCCCTTTCCATTGAAAAAGAGGTGGGTGGATGTTCCCTGCGCGGTTATTTTATCCGCGAGATGATGGACAAGATTCAATCCGCGCCCGAGGAACAAAAAGCAAAACTCGAAGCGGCACTTCGCTTGGGATTGGAGGCGTTTGAATGAAACTGCAAACCTTAGAAATGCAACGCTTCGGAAAATTTGAAAACAAGCAGATTTCTTTGCCGGACGGGTTGTTTGTATGGACCGATGCCAACGAAAGCGGCAAAAGTACGACGGCGGATTTTATCGGCTTTGTTTTTTACGGATTTGAAAAAAGCAGAGCGCGGCGCGCCCTTGCAGACAATCCTTTGGAAAAATATCAGCCCTGGGACAGTGACGGGGTGATGGCAGGCGCACTGGAATTTATTGATGACGACGGTAAGTGGTACCGCTTGGAGCGCACCCAACAACCAAACGGACGCGGTCAGGTACGGGTGCTGGATGCCTTGGGCAAAGAACTTGCCATAGACGAGCCGGGAGAGCATTTTCTCGGCATAGACTACGAAACCTTTTCAAATATTTACTATATACGACAAGGGGAAAATACCCCCCGTCGCACCGCAGGTATGGACGTTGCGATGAAAAATCTGATGACAACGGGCAGTGAAGAAATCTCTTTTGACAGTGTGATGAAGTTTCTGCAAGCCGAAAAGGCAAAGTATTCCTCCCCCAAGCGTCAGATGGGTAAGCTGAAAAACCTGCAACAAGAAATGGGGGAGCTTGAGCGCAGTATTGCCTACAAAACGGCGGCACTTGCCGAGCAAAAGCAAAGTCTTTTCTCCCCTGCCGAAATTGAGGCGCAAATCGTCGCACTTGACAAGCAAACCAAAGCCCTGCAAGCGCAAAAGCAACAACTACTCGCGTATGATGCCTTTCTCCGTCAGCAAAAGCGGGCGGAACTCGGGGAACAACAAACCGCGATTTTAAAGCAACTTGCCGAGGATTGCCCCTCGGGTGAGGAAACAGGACTGTTATACGACATACTCACCGAACTGGAACGCGCCAAGGTGCGCAAGGAACAGGCGCAAAAGCAACGCCTTGCGTTAGACGGCAAAAAGGTAAGCCTTTCCAAGCGTTCGCAAACGGTGCTGGAGCACCATAATGCGCTGAATGATACCGCCGCCAAAGTGTTGTTGATAACGGGTGCCGTATTGGCGGCAGCAGGTGCGGCGGCAAGTTTGATAACCCTTTGGTGCGCAGTGCTTTGCGCCATTGGAGCACTTCTGTTGGCAGTGGGTGCGCTGAAAATGCGTATGCCCTCTCCCCTGCACGCTCTCGGTATTAAAAACAAGGGTCAGCTGATGGCGGCACTGACCGAAGCCGCGGCGGAAAAACAGGCGGTGCTTTCGTATGAAACGGCGGCGGCAGATGCCGAAAAAGCCGTGGAGACCTATGCAAATGAGGAGCAAACGCTCAAAGAAAAATATCAGCCGATGTTGGAGCGAACGGGGGTCTTTTCCCTTTCCGAGCTTGAGGCGGTGCAAACCCGTCAGGTCGGGCGCAAAATGCTCTCTCAAAAAAGAGAAGAAATTGCCTTGCAACTTGCCGCACTTGGCGAAACTGCCGAAAACGATGCGCTGATTGCCGACGGCACACCGCCTACTTATGCAGCGCCCGAACTGGAAGCGCTGTTGCGGCAAACGGGAGCGCAAAAAGAAGAGTTACTTCGCAAACTTGCCCAAAATGCCGCACTTGCATCGCAGGTGGCGGCAAGTGAGCAGGTGCTTGGCGCCGAGCAGGAAAAACTCCTTGAAGTGAGCGCGGAATATGAAAAATGCGCCTATCTGAATGAGGTGGCAGGCATTGCCATTGAGGTTATGGAGTCAGCCCAACAAAAACTCAGGGAAAACTATGCCCCTGCCCTGCGCGACAAGGTGGAGCAAAACCTTTCTCTGCTGACCGACGGTAAGTATGACACCGTGATGCTTGACGAGCAGTTTGCGCTTCGCATCAAGGCTGACGGAGGACTCAGAGCGCTTGACTATTTCTCCCAAGGCACCAAGGATGCGGCATTTCTTGCACTGCGACTGGCACTTGCCGAGATCGTTTGCTCCGACAGAGAGATTCCGATGATTTTTGACGATCCGTTTTTAAATTTTGACGCTGCGCGTCTGTCGGCTCTCAGAGCATGTCTTGAAAAACTTGGCGCAAGGCGGCAGATCTTGCTGCTTTCCTGCAGAGAATTTTGAGGGAAACTTGCTTTTTTAAGGAATGTTTAGTAATATAATAATAGAAAATTGCTTTTTATAAAAGGAAAGGGGCGTAAAGTATGCCGATAGTTCCCGCCATTATCATCATATATGCGCTGACGATTTATGCGGTATTTTTCACCTATTTTACCGCTAAGATCGCGCAGATGAAACTTCGAAAAATGTATTGGGGCGCACTGGGAATGGTGTTTGGACCGATTGGTCTGGTGGCAGTGTGTTATCTGCCGTCCCGTCGTAAAGACGGTAAGGAGACCAATCCCATCCGTTCAGGCGTGCGCGCATTGCCGGGTGTGTCACGAAAAATCTTTGTGGCTTTGCTTGTGCTGACCACATTGGTATTTGTCGTTATTTATTTGGTAGATTCCATTCCCAAGTGGAAAGAAAACGCGCGCTATGAAAAGAATATCGGCACCAGCGTCACCGATCAACTGGTGTATACCACCATTGTCAAAGGCAAACCCCAAAGCATTGAGGCGGCAGGGGATTCCACCTACGTTATCACCGAGAGCGGTGATCTGTATACCTGGGGATATAACCACCTTTCTCTGCAACAAGAGGACAAAGGGGCGGCGGCAGACAACGTTTTGGCTGTTGCACAGGTGGGAAAAGACGTGTATCTGCTCAAACTTGACCACAAGCTTTACAAAATCAACGAAGAAGGGAAGCAGACCAAGTTTGCCGACAACGTTGCCAAGGTAACGGGCAGTGCAAACTACGGTGCCTTTATCACCCAGAGCGGTGATCTGTACGTTTGGGGTGACAATACTTACGGTCAACTCGGCAACGCTTCGGGTCAACCGAGCGAGGAGCCGTTGTGGTTGGCAGGAAACGTTTCAGACGTTGCCTGCGGCGGCAGACATTTGTTGGTGCTGAAAACCGACGGTAACGTGATGGGTTGCGGCAGTAACGTTACGGGCGCACTGGGACTGGGTGAGCAAACGGACGTGCTTTCTCTGCAACAGATCGCCTCGGGTTGCAAAGCCATTGCCGCAGGCAATGATTTTTCAATGATTCTGACAAATGACGGCACCCTCAAAAGCTGTGGCGCCAATGATTTCGGTCAGCTTGGCAGACAACCCAAGAAAGATAAGAAAAAGAAGAAAGAAACCAAAGAGAATTTAAAAGTATTTGAAGAAGTCGAGCGCCATATTGATATGATGGGCGCCGCAGGCAACAGCGCCTGGTACATCAGTGAGGGAGAACTGTATACCTGGGGTCGCAATCATTGCGGTCAACTGGGGCAGGGCAACACCAAAACCTGCCTGCTTCCCGAAAAGGTGATGAAAGACGTTTCGGCGGCGGCAATGTCCTATGACCATTTGGTGCTGATTTCTGAGGACAAAGTTTATCTTTGCGGTGACAACTGTTACGGACAGCTCGGCAGACCGGGTGTGACCCATTCTTCGCCCGATGCGGTCATTCTGATTAAAAAATAGGAGGTGCGGCATATGTGGACCATTATTTTCACGGTATTTCTGAGCATATTCGGTCTTATGTTTTTGCTCAGTGCCGTTATTATGAGCAAAAATCTCTCCCGTGCCCGTACCCCAAAGGGCAGAATGTTGCTCAAAAAACGTCGTCGCAACACGGTGTTGCTGACGGCAGTATCTTTCGCTGCGGCAATAGCGGTGGCTTTGGTCGGCTATCTGCCCAACTATTATCAGGGGGCACTGGCAGGGGATGCAGGATACGACCTGCAAGGTACCTATAAATCCACGCTGGATGCCTCGGGTGCCGAGAAGGCATATTTGTATTTGCCGACGGAGGTGTATGCCGACGACGCGCAGATTTCTGTTAAAAATGAGCGCGGTGAGTGGTTTGTTTATGAAAAAACCACCAACAGTGAGGGCAAGGAAGCATATCGTTGGGTCAACCGCGGTAAAAAGACGATAAAATATCAAACCTTGCAACAAGACGAGCAAACGTTGATGACGCTGCAACTCGGACTGGACGGCAGATTTTACGTTGACGGTACCTTTCCCTATATGGTTTACGACCATCAGGCAAAAGACTATGTCGGCAAACTTGGCGACAAGGTCAGCAACTTCTTCTGTCAGGACAACACGCTGTTTTATCTGACCGACAAGCAAGAGCTGTATGCCTTGGGACTCAACGTTTACGGGCAGATGGGAGATAGTTCCAACAAAAACAAAACGTCCCCCACCTTTATTAAAAATGATATTGTCAGCGTTGCCACCGGTGCAACCCATACGATGATGGTGGACGTATTCGGCAATCTGTATGCCACGGGTGAAAATGCCGATTCGGGTCTGGGAGACGGCACGATGAACGACGTCAACGCCCCGATGAAGATTATGGGCGGCGTGGAGAGTGCGGCCGTCGGCAACTTCTTTAGTGTTATTCTCGCGCAAAACGGTGAGGTGTACACCTGCGGCCGCAACAACTTCGGTCAGTGCGGCAACGGCAACAAAAACGGTACCGCCACGCCCTTTAAGATCGCAAAAGGTGCCATCAAAGTCGTAGCAAGTGACGCTGCCGCCGCCTATATGACAGAGGACGGCAAGGTGTATGCGTGGGGTCTGAACAAAAACCACGCGCTTGCCATGGATGATGCTGAATATTTCAACGTACCCACCTTGGTGGCAAGTGACGCTTATGACATTGCAATGAACAACGATGGTCTTGTGATTCTCGACCGTGAGCGCAACGTGCAGGTAACGGGCGCCTTGCGGCAAAATACGGGCAAACTCACCCAAACCATTCTTTCAATGGGGGCGGAGGTGCCGGAGGAATATGTAAATCCCATCCAAAAAGAAGAAAAACCCGACATCAGCGAACTTGGTAAATAAGGAAAAGGGTGGGGGAGAAGGAATTTGCAAACGGGCAGACGGCCTTTTCTACATTATAAACTTTTTTCATAAACCCCCTTTACAAGTGACAAAATATATAGTATAATAGCAAATTGCTGACCGTACCTCGGAGATTTGGAATCACCGTCCGTCATCTGTGATACGGCTGAATTTTATAGAAAGGTGAAAAGTGCAATGATTAAGAAGGACATCAAAAATCAGGTTATCGAAGCCAATAAGCTTCATGACACCGATACCGGTTCTCCTGAAGTTCAGATTGCGATTCTGACCGCTCGTATCAACGAGCTGACCGAGCATCTTAAAAAGCATCCCCACGACCATCATTCTCGTCGCGGTTTGCTGAAGATGGTTGGTAATCGTCGTAATCTTCTGAGCTATCTGACCAAGAAGGACATCAACCGCTATCGTGCAATTATCGAGAAACTCGGTATCAGAAAGTAATCCAAAATGCAAACAGGCACAAACTTTTGTTTGTGCCTGTTTCAGCGAAATGAAACAAGAGAAATTGGGTGTTTTAGCAGTTACATGACCTTGCAACCAAGGGTTGTCGGGCGATGTAAGTGCTGAAAAATCCTCTTTCTCTAAAAATAAAATAATGAAGGAGGTACATGTTATGTACGAAAATCACAAAATTTTTAAAACTGTGTTTGCCGGCAGAGAACTGGTGGTTGAAACCGGTAAGTTTGCCGAACTTTCCAACGGCTCGGCTTTGGTACGTTACGGCAACTGTGTTGTTCTTGCCAACGCCACCGCTTCCGCCAAACCCCGTGACGGTATTGATTTCTTCCCCTTGAGCGTTGACTTTGAGGAGAGAATGTATGCCGCAGGTAAGATTCCCGGCGGTTTTCTGAAAAGAGAGGGTCGTCCCAGCGAGAAGGCAATTTTGTCCTCCCGTGTAATCGACCGTTCCATCCGTCCCTTGTTCCCCAAGGATATGAGAAACGACGTCAGCGTTCATCTGACCGTTATGAGCACCGATAATGATGCGATTCCCGAAATCGTAGGTATGGTGGGTGCTTCCATCGCTTTGTCTATTTCCGACATTCCTTTCAACGGCCCCATTTCCGGTATCAGCGTTGGTTTGATTGACGGTGAGTACGTTTTCAACCCCGATGAAGCACAAAGAGAAGCTTCTCAGATGGCTGTTACCGTTGCTTCTTCCGCTCAAAAGGTTACCATGATTGAAGCAGGTGCCAACGAGGTTGAGGAAGACGTTATGATCGAGGGCATCATGGCAGGTCACGCTGAGAATGCCAAGATGGTTGAGTTTATCAACTCCATCGTTGCTGAGATCGGCAAAGAGAAGTTTACCTTTGAATCTTGCGCAGTTGATGAAGAAATCTATGCCGCAGTGAAAGAAGCTGTCGGTGAGGACATCAAGACTGCTTTTGACAATGCAGACAAAATCACCCGTGACAATCTGACGGCCGATGCTTGTAAGAAGTGCCACGATATGCTTGATGAAAAGTATCCCGAAAGCGGTGCTATGATCGACGAGTGTCTTTATAAGCTGCAGAAGATGACCGTTCGCACCTGGCTGAGCGAAGAAGGCAAGCGTGTTGACGGCCGCGGCATCAACGATATGAGAGAGTTGTATGCGGAGACTGACATTCTGCCCACCGTTCACGGCTCGGGTATGTTTGCCAGAGGTAAGACACAGGTGCTCAGCATCGCTACCCTCGGTATGATCTCCGAGGAGCAGATTCTGGACGGTCTTGACAATGAAACCACCAAGAGATATATCCATCATTACAATATGCCCGGTTTTACCACCGGTGAGGCAAAGCCCGTTCGTTCCCCCGGTCGTCGTGAGATTGGTCACGGTGCACTGGCTGAAAGAGCACTTTTGCCCGTTATTCCTCCCGTTGAGGAGTTCCCCTACACCATTCGTGTGGTCAGTGACGTTCTGACCTCCAACGGTTCCACCTCTCAAGGCTCCATCTGCGTCTCCACTTTGGCACTGATGGATGCAGGTGTTCCGATCAAGGCGCCCGTTGCAGGTATTTCCTGCGGTCTTATTACCCGTGAGGACGGCAGCTTTATGACAATGGTTGACATTCAGGGTATCGAAGACTTCTTCGGCGATATGGACTTTAAGGTAGCCGGTACCAAGAAAGGTATCACCGCCATTCAGATGGACATTAAGGTCGACGGTTTGACCCGTGAGATCATCACCGAAGCCATTCACAAGACCCGTGATGCAAGATATCACATTTTGGACAACGTAATTGCTCCTGTGATTGCCAAGCCTCGTGAAGACGTTAAGGAGTGCGCTCCCAAGGTCATCACCATGAAGATTGACCCCGAAAAGATTCGTGAAGTTATCGGCTCGGGCGGTAAGGTGATTCAGAAGATCGTTGCCGACACAGGTGCTAAGATCGACATTGAGGACGACGGCAGTGTATTCATCGCCGCTACCGAAAAGGCTTCCGCCGATGCCGCCAAGGCAATCATTGACGGTATCGTATTTGAGCCCGAAGTTGGCGCGATTTACAAGGCAACCGTTGTAAAACTCATGGAGTTTGGCGCATTCGTTGAGTTTGCTCCCGGCAAACAGGGTCTGGTGCACGTTTCCAAACTGGATACCAAGAGAGTTGAGCGCGTTGAGGATTTCCTCACCGAAGGCGACGAAATCATGGTTAAGTTTATGGAAGTTGACTCCAAGGGCAGATACAACCTCTCCCGTAAAGACGCTCTGCTTGAAATGCAAGCAAACGAAGAAAAGTAAAAATTTACTAAATAAAAATCGTGTCCGAGTTTTCGGACACGATTTTTTGTGCTTGTTTTCAATTTTTGGAGCACGGAAATGATTTGAATTACTTTTTGAATACAAACAAATATTCGTGTGCAATTAACAAAAAATTATATTTTACACTATTTGTTTTCCAATATCCTGTGGCTTTGCAGTTATGTTGTTCTTTTATTATCAGCTCTTTGAGTTTAAATCCTGCATTTTCAAATATCCGCATAACTTCAAAGGACAGAGGAATCATATGACCTTTTTGACGAGTGTCACCCATTAAAACAGCGCAGAACTTATCCTTTTTTAAAACACGATAACTTTCTGCCGCTACCTTTTCCATTTCTTTAAGAAAGTCTTTAATTTTTAATAATGATAAATCTTCCGGAATATCCTCGCTGTATTGAATAATATCGGCATAAGGTGGATGGGTGCAAATGAGATCAATGCTATTATCGGGAATAAAATCGAGATTTCTGGCATCCCCTTTATGAAGATAAACTTTACCATTTGCGCCTTCGTGCTCAAATGAGGTTTTGTCTTTGCAACGTGCAAGTGCTACGTCATTCACATCGACGCCGATAATATCACGATTGAGCAATTTTGCTTCCACAAGAGTAGTTCCGCCACCTGCGAATTGGTCAAGCACTAAATCGTTTTCTTTAGAATAACGAAGCAGGATGTTGCGCGGGATATATGGAGACCAATTGCCGCGCCATTTTGCATCATGTGTTGCCCAATCTCCACGTTTTGGGAATGTCCAGTGGGTAGTCATTTCTAACTCAAAATCATCTGGCGCCCATTTGGTTATTTTCTTTGCCATCACTTAAAAACCTCGCTGATTATACCTTTTTCCAAATCTTTGATATTGTAAATGTGTTGCATAACATCAAATGTTTCTTCAAGGTTGTTTCGGGCACTTGTCCAACCATTTCCATCAGTAAACCACACAAACGTGAAGCCATCAATTTCTTCAGTTTCCCAAGCAAGAGTTTTATAACTACGTGCTGTTTCATTTAACTTACTACCGCCACTACCATAGAAATTGGTTTCGATTCCATAAATCATATTAGGGGTCTTAATTACAAAGTCAAAACGTTTTTCCGTTTTACCTTGGTTTGAAATGGCAGATAAGTCAATATTCCATTTATTTGTAATTTGATGGATATACATTTCTTTAAAGTAGTTTACATCTTTAGCAAAACCGGCTTTTTGGATAAAACTTTCGACCAAATCCTCCATAGCGTCTCCGGTTCGATTTTTTCGACCATTTGTATCCATTCCTGCTTCAATGCCCATGACGTAATCAACTAAAGAATGAATCATGTGATTTTGTAACAAATCAAACAATCCGGTGTTTTTCATAAATTTCACATATTCATCAATTGAATAGTTGGGATTTTTAAAGTTAAATATATAATTTTGTTCAGCATCGGTAATTCTTATCTCAGATTCTCTTTTTGCAATAAGAATAGGAATAACTTTTAATACGTCAGGATATTTATCAACTATTCGTCTAAACTCGTTTTCTATATCGTCCACTCCGATAAGTCCATTCAAAATATTCAATTCATCTTTTATGCTTTCAACATTTTGATAAACCTTTTCAAAGTCAGTATAATATTTCCATGTAGCTATACTATCGCAAAAACCAGAAAACCATTTATTAAAATCTCTTCTCATATAAAGTCTCCTTAAAAATTGCTTATCAGCAATTCTTTAATTTTTCCTCTTGCCGCGCTATTGCAGTTAATCATTCGCGTTGCCTCAACTCTTTTGATTTTACGATCTGCGTAGATGTTATCAAAGAAATCATCTTGTTCGTTTACATTTTTAGGGTCAGAATTGCTAATTACGATTTTAGCACCTTTTTTGTGCATATCATCTACGAAACGTGCCAGCTCAATTTGTTGTTTATCATTAAACAAGTTTTCTGTGTATGCAGTAAAACTTGCTGTATCAGTTATCGGTCTGTAAGGCGGATCGAAATAAACAAAGGTGTGTTCATCTATAAAGTTTGCCGCTTCTTTATAATCGCCGCATACGATGGTGACGTTGTGAAGTTTCTCGGATACTGTACGGAGGTTGTTTTCATCACAAATCAAAGGGTTTTTATATGCTCCCATCGGAACGTTAAAGAGTCCTTTTTTGTTTACACGGAACAAGCCATTGAAACAAGTTTTGTTTAAAAATATCATCAAAGCCGCTTTTTCGATATTGATGTTGTCATTTCTGTTCACTTTTAAATCGTTGAAACGCATACGCTTTTCATTGTAATAAATCTTTCGTCTGTCAGTGTCTAATGGAATGTACTCATTTTGAAAACGCAAAAGCATTTTTATAATGGCATCGACATTATCACGAACAATACGATAGGTGTTTATCAGTTCGGCATTGATATCACTGATATAAACTTCTTGCAAATCAAATTTATCTAAAATGTCAAACAAAACAGCACCGCCGCCGACAAAGGGCTCGGCGTATTTGGTGATGTTGCTGTCAGCAAATGGATAGTAGCGTTCAATTTCTTTGAGCAATTGGCTTTTTCCGCCCGCCCATTTTAAGAAGGGTTTGACTGTTTTTTCATCTGATTGAGCGTAGCGCAGACTTCTTGCATCTTGTGGTTTTTTGGAATCAATGGGAATAATCCACATGTTGCCAAGCATGGCAACATCTGCTATGCGATTTTCTTTGCATAATGTTAAAACACGCCTGTGTGATATGTTCCATTTTTCAGCAGCTTCATTGGCTGTCATATATGCTAACAATTTTATCACTCCTTTTGAAATTATTATATTCCAAAACGAGAACAATAGCAATACTAATTTAAAAAATATTAAAAATAACGAAGACACTTCGTAAAGAAGTGCCTCCGTTGATATTTGAGATTTTTATAAAATGACCGTCATGATGGAGTGGGGTTCGAGGGGGAGTTTGGTGCATACGTCTTGGTGGCGGATGATGACGGGCAGTTCTTTATCGTCGGTGTTCATTACCACCAAAACGATGCTGCCGTCGGGGTTTTTAAAGGCAAGGGTGTGCAAA